>NZ_JBSVWQ010000030.1:0-48491 GCF_054071215.1 Pseudomonas sp. SDO5522_S412
TCAAGATTAAATTCCAGAACCCCTGATTGCTTATGCAGTCAGGGGTTTTGTTTTGGGCGGTCTGAAAACGGGGAGAGAGCTGTTGGCCGTAAAAAAGATCCAGCCTGGTTAAAAGCCTTGCTCCCTGATCAACTCAATCAGTGCCCTTAACCCGGCCGGCACATGGCGCCTACCTGGGTAATAGAGGCGCAAGCAGTCAAAAGACGGCGTCCATTCCTCCAGTACGCGCAGTAACGTCCCGTTCGCTAAATCGGCAGCGGCATTCCATTCCGTAAGATAGGTCAAGCCTAGTCCCGCCCTGGCAGCCTCGAGCATCAGAGTCGGATTATCCAGGGTCAAAACCCCTTGCACCTCGACAGCAAGCGCTTCGCCATGTCGCTCAAACTCCCAGTGATAGATCGCACCGCTGGGCATCCGGCTGCGAATACACTGATGGGCCCGCAGATCCATGGGACTGACGGGAACTGGGTTGAGAGCAAAATAGTCCGGGCTGCCCAATACCGCAAAACGCTGGGCCGGACTGATATCGATTGCGATCATGTCTTGAGGAACCGTATCACCGAGCCGAATCCCCGCATCAAACCCCTGCGCGACGATATCCACCAGCCGCCCCTCAGTGACGATATCCAATTTCATCCGTGGATAACGTCGCAGGTACTCCAGCAGCAACGGCATCACCTGCTTTGCCGCCCCCGCCGAGGTATTCAGGCGCAAGGTACCGCTGGGTTCCGCGCTGCGATTTCCTGCCTGTTCCAAGGCCGTGCGAATGCTCAACAGTGCAGGGGTAATGGTTTCGACAAACTCCGCGCCCACTTCAGATAACGACACGCTGCGCGTGGTGCGATTGAACAGCCTCACCCCCATCCGCGCTTCAAGCCCCGCGATAGAGTGGCTCAACGCCGATGTCGACACATTCAACTCGGTCGCCGCTGCACGAAAACTGCGATGCCGAGCCACTGCCAGCACCGCTTCCAACTCATTCAGCCCGGATGTATTCATTGTCCTGAATTGCTCATCAACTCATGCCTATTTGTACGGCTTATCAGCTTAATCATAGTGACTTACCGTAGGACGCACTAGCTCAGCGTCCCGGAGGACCTATGCAATACATCAACCAGATTTACATCAACGGCGCCTTTGTGACGCCCCATGGCGAAGAGCTTTTTGACCTGTTCAACCCTGCAACAGGCCAGCGTATCGGCCAGGTTCGATTGGCAAATGAACAAGACGCCCTGGATGCCATCGCTGCCGCCAAGGGAGCTTTTACCGCGTTCTCCCACAGCTCTAAAGATGTGCGCATCGACTATCTCAAACGCCTTCACGCCGCAGTTGAATCCATTGAGGACGCACTTACCGACGCGATTATCGAGGAGTACGGCGCCCCAATATCCCGTGCGCGGTGGATGGCCAAGCATGCAGCCAGCGTCCTGCAAGATGCCGCTTCAGTACTGGAGAGCTACAACTTCTCCCGACGCATTGGCATCGCCGAGGTGGTCATGCAGCCGCTGGGTGTGGCCGGCTTGATCACACCCTGGAACAGCAACGCCGGTTTTATCTGCGGCAAGCTCGCTGCGGCGTTGGCCGCCGGCTGTACCGCCGTGATCAAACCCAGTGAAATGAGCGCAATCCAGACCTCGCTAGTCACCCGCGCGCTTCATGAAGCTGGCTTGCCTCCCGGTGTATTCAACATCGTCACTGGCCGTGGCGAAACCGTAGGCGCCGTGTTGAGCGCCCATCCCGACATCGCAAAAGTGTCCTTCACCGGTTCAACCGCTGTCGGCAAAACAATCCTGCGGACCGGCGCCGAGACCCTGAAGCGCGTGACCCTAGAGCTGGGCGGCAAATCACCGGTGCTGATTCTCGATGATGCGGACCTCAAGACGGCCGTGCCCATGGCCCTTCAGGCCGGTTTCATGAACAGCGGCCAGGCCTGCATCGCCGGCACTCGAATCCTGGTACCCGAAAGTCGTTTGGAAGAAATCGAAGCGCTGATGATCGACGAGGTGGGCAACGTGCAGGCCGGCGACCCTCGTGACCCAGCCACTGCGGTCGGCCCCATGGTCAGCCAAAAACAGTGGGAGCGCGTACAGCGCTACATTCAGATCGGGATCGAGGAGGGCGCCCACCTATTGGCAGGAGGTCGCGGTTTGCCTGAGGGCATCAAAGCCGGGTGGTTCGTAAGACCAACCGTATTCAGCCGGGTGACCAACCAAATGGCCATCGCCCGCGAGGAGATTTTCGGCCCAGTGCTCTCGATCATTACCTACGCAACCGAGGAAGAGGCCCTGACCATCGCCAACGACACACCCTACGGCCTCCAGGCATACATCCTGTCTTCAAATCCCGAACGCGCCCGCGGGCTGGCCAGCCTTATAGAAGCCGGCCGCGTCCTGATCAATACCCTGGCCCATGAGCCTCTTGCGCCATTTGGTGGCTTCAAGCAATCGGGTATCGGCCGCGAGTACGGCACATTCGGCCTCGAAGCCTTCCTGGAGCCCAAGTCGATCCTGAGCTGATCGTCAGCATAAAAACGCATGAATAAGGTCAACGGCTCAAACCAAAGTGCATGAACAGGCTCCATTAGCACACCGTTCAGGGAAATCGATGCAAAGTGTTTCTGCATTTTTGGTATGGTGCAGCACATTTTCACAAGGACTGATTTCTCCTCCGCAGGAAGCGGCGTCGACCTTATTCAACGAGATGCTGTAGAAATGCCTGAACCAATACCGATCAAGGATCACGAAAAAGAAAACCGCCTGGTCAACAAGCGGCTGCTGGCCTGCGCGCTACTGGTAATCGGCATTACCTGCGCCCTGGTAGGTCGGATGTACTTTCTGCAGGTGGTGCAGTACGACTACCACTCCACCATTTCCGAAAACAATCGCGTCCACGTCCTGCCGATCACACCGACCCGCGGCCTGATCTATGACCGCAACGGCGTAGTACTTGCCGACAACCGTCCCAGCTACAACCTGACCATCACCCGCGAGCGCACCACCGATCTCAAAGGAGAGCTGGACGCTATCGTCAGCCTCCTGCATTTGCCCGCCGAGGACCGTGGCGTATTTGATAAGGCGCTCAAGCAAGCCCGTCATCCCTTCGTGCCCGTCACCCTGTTCTACGAGCTGACCGAAGAGCAGATCGCCGTGCTGGCCGTCAACGAATTCCGCCTGCCGGGCGTGGATGTCGAGCCGCAATTCGTCCGCCATTATCCGCTGGGTGCGCACTTTGCCCACTCCATTGGCTACGTAGGCCGGATCAACGAAAAAGAATCCAAAGCCCTCGACTCAGTGGAGTACCGGGGCACGCAGTCCATTGGTAAAACCGGGATCGAGCGTTTCTACGAGTCCGAGTTGCATGGCCACGTCGGCTATGAAGAAGTTGAAACCAACGCCCAGGGCCGCGTCCTGCGGGTGCTCAAGCACACCGACCCGATCCCCGGCAAAAACATCGTGCTGAGCCTGGACGTCAAACTCCAGGAAGCCGCCGAAGAAGCCCTCGGCGACCGCCGTGGTTCGGTGGTTGCTCTCGACCCGGCAACCGGCGAAGTGCTGGCGATGGTCAGCAAGCCAAGCTTCGACCCGAACCTGTTTGTCACCGGCATCAGCTTCAAGGAATACGCCGCGCTGCACGACTCCCTCGACCGTCCGCTGTTCAACCGCGTGCTGCGCGGGCTCTACGCGCCGGGTTCGACGATCAAGCCGGAAGTCGCCATCGCTGGCCTCGACAGCGGCGTGGTTACCGCCCAGACCCGGGTGTTCGACCCGGGCTATTACCAACTCCCGGATTTCGACCACAAATACCGCAACTGGAACCACAGCGGCGATGGTTGGGTGGACATGGACGCAGCGATCATGCGCTCCAACGACACCTACTTCTACGACCTGGCCCACAAGCTGGGTATCGACCGCCTGCACGACTACCTGGCCGAGTTCGGCCTTGGCCAGAAAGTCTCCCTCGACATGTTCGAAGAGTCAGCCGGCCTGATGCCGTCCCAAGCCTGGAAGCGCGCTACCCGGCGCCAGCCGTGGTTCCCGGGTGAAACCGTGATCCTCGGCATCGGCCAGGGTTACATGCAGGTCACCCCGTTGCAGCTGGCCCAGGCCACTGCGCTGATCGCCAACAAGGGCGTGTGGAACCGACCGCACCTGGCCAAGACCATCAATGGCGTGCCGCCGGTGGATGAAAACCCGATGCCCAACGTGGTGCTCAAAGACCCGCGCGACTGGGAGCAGGTCAACCACGGCATGCAATTGGTAATGCACGATCCACGCGGTATCGCCCGGGCGGCTGCAGCCGGTGCGCAGTACCGGATTGCTGGCAAGTCTGGTACTGCGCAGGTAGTGGCGATCAAGCAGGGCGAGCGTTACAACCGTCTCAAGACCCTGGAGCGCAACCGCGACAACGCCTTGTTCGTCGGCTTTGCCCCGGCGGAGCACCCGCGGATCGTGATTTCGGTGATGATCGAAAACGGCGAGGCTGGTGGCCGAGTGGCGGGGCCGGTGGTGCGCCAGATCATGGACGCCTGGCTGCTCGATCAGGAAGGCCACTTGAAGCCGCAATACGCAACCCCTGCCAAGGCGCCGGGTGATCCCCACGTTTGACGCCACAAGGGCATGACACCGTCATGCCCTATCCCTTTTCAAAGGTTGCGCATTGGTCGATGTCGCCTACTGTCAATACAGGAGGTGTCTCATGCACGAATCAAATGAAATCAAACGTAAAGTCCTGCTCAACGCTCCACGCCAACGGGTCTGGGAAGCACTGACCGACGCCGAGCAATTCGGCAGCTGGTTTGGCATCGCCCTCAAGGGCAAACAGTTCGCCCAGGGGCGGGCCATTGAGGCCCCCATCACCTATCCCGGTTACGAGCACGTGGTGTGGAAGGCAAGGATCGAGCGGCTTGAACCACAGACGCGGTTCTCTTTCAGCTGGCATCCCTACGCCGTAGACAAGGATGTGGATTACGACGCCGAAACCCCCACGCTGGTGGAGTTCACCCTCGAGGATCACGCCGAAGGCATCTTGTTGCGCGTGGTGGAGTCAGGTTTTGACGGGATCCCGGACGTTCGCCGCCAGAAGGCCTACAAGAAGAACTCCCGAGGCTGGGATGATCAGATGAACAACATCGAAGACTATCTGGCGAAATCCCATCAGCCGTGAGCTGATGGGGCGCCGCATTCATCAGCCTTCGTGGGCGGTGCTGATTTCCAGGGTATCGGTGTAGGTCACCAACACGCTTTGGCCGACCTTGAGGTCTTTGAGGCCTGCGCGAATTTCCGGTTTCTCCACGGTCAGCACTTTGCTCTGGCCCGCCGGGTTTTCCAGGGTTACCTGGTTTTTCGCCAGGTCAATGTGGGTGATCTTCAACTGCACCTGTACCTGGCGGAAGGCCGCACCGCCCGGGTTCGGGTTATCCGCGGTGGCGCGCAAGACGCCAGTCTTCTCGGTGGCGTCCGGTGCGCTCTTGTCGATGTCGGTGTCCAGCACGGCGGCGACCGAATGGGTCACCAGCACCTTGACCTGATCACCTGCCTTGAGATTGCCCAGGTCCTTGGCCTGGTCGCTGAGCTGCACATGCACCTTGCGGCCTTCGGCACCTTCGAGCACCACCTGATGGTTGGCGGCATCCACCTCCAGCACCTTGGTGGTCACCTCATCGGCTTCCAGCGACTTGGACAGCGGGATATCGGCAGCATGTGCCGTCAGGGCACCAGCAGACAGCAGGGTTGCCAGGGCAATTGCCTGGCGAAGAGGGCGCAATACATTCATTGAGTGGACTTCCATGTGAGAGGAGCCTTGAGTCTAGTGGCGCGCTCGCGATTCGCAAATTCGCCACTGAGACGGAACGGCTACTTGATCACCACCGGATTCACCGGTGCGCCACTGCCCCCGACAATCTTCAGCGGGGCGGCGGTGTAGAGGAATTTCCACTGGCCGTCGTCCGCACAATCGGCGGCCAGTTCCTCCAGCAACACGATTTCGGTGAAGGCGATCCCCAGGTTGCGCATCAGCGCGCAATGCAGCGGAATCTGCACCCCGGACACCGGGTCGGTGATCACTTCGTTGGCGATGGTGTCGGTCACCAGGTTGGGGATTTCCATCTCGTGGAACCACTCCACCAGCTCCCGGCTGTAGGTCAGCCCCGGCTCCATCAGGTCCTTGAAGAACTCGGTCTTGCCCAGCTCATAAAACGCCCCCATGGACCCGGTGCGGATGATCAGGATGTCACGTTTTTCAATGGTCACGCCCTGGGCCTTGGCGGCGTCGAGCAGGTCCAGGTGGTTGAAGGTTTCGCCCCGGCCCAGGCACTTCTTGCCGCGATGGCGGGCCATGTCGATCAGCACCGCACGGCCCACCACGCCGCGTTCGGCAATCGCCAGCACGCTGGCCTTGGCCATGCCGCCAACGGTGGTCTGGGCGTCGTAGCCGTTCCACAGTTGATTGTCGTACCAGGCGTGGCCGAGGGCGTCGTACTGGGTCGAGCCTTGCAGCTGCATGAAGATCACGTCGTCGGAATACGCCGCACCACCGGTCATGTGCGGCTGTTTGCCGAAGTGGTAATGGCTGTGGTCGAGGGTATTGAAGCGCATCGACGGGTTGCGCGCCGGCCACATCGGGTCGCCGTCGGGGTGGCCGATCTGCACTTGCAGGGTAAAGGTCTTGCCCTGACGCACCGAGGCCACGCCCCGCAGTACTTCGGCTTCAGTCAGGTAATTGAGGGCGCCGACTTCGTCGTCCGGGCCCCATTTACCCCAGTTCTTTGGCAGGCCTTCAAGCAATTCGCGGGTGTTCGGCTCGTTCTTATTATGAAGATCACACATAGCAATTCCGGTCCCTGTGAAAGTGAGTTACACGCAGCGCCCGCCATCGACTTCAAGGCAAGTGCCGGTGATGAACGCCGCTTCGTCCGACGCCAGGTACAGGCAGGCGTTGGCCACATCTTGCGGGGTGGAAAAGCGCCCCAGGGGAATGGTCGCCATGAATTTCTGGCGGTTTTCCGGGGTGTCCGGCACGCCCATGAATTCGCTGAGCAACGCCGTGGCACCCACCACCGGGTTCACGCAGTTGACGCGGATATTGTCCGGCCCCAGCTCCGCCGCCATGGTCTTGCTCATGACCACCATTGCGCCCTTGCTGCCGTTATACCAGACCAGTCCCGGACGCGGGCGGATCGCCGCCGTCGAGGCAATGTTGACGAACACGCCGCCGCCCTGGCCGCGAAAATGCGGCACAAAATGCTTGGCGCTCAAGAAGATGCTTTTGACGTTGACCGCAAACACCCGGTCGAACTCGGCTTCGTCGACTTCCAGCATCGGCCGGTTGCGGTGGGTGGTACCGGCGTTGTTGATGACGATGTCCAGCCCACCGAATTGCTCCAGTGTGCCGCGCAGCAGCGCGCCCATGCTTTCATCGTTGGCCACGTTGACCTCGATAAAGTGCGCATGGCCGCCGCTTTCGGCAATCTCATTGACCACTCGCTGACCGCCCACGGCGTTCATGTCCGCAACGATGACCTTGGCGCCCTGGCGGGCAAATGTCTTGGCGATGCCCTCGCCAAACCCCGAGCCGGCGCCGGTGACGATCGCGACTTTATTGGCTAAACGCATGGTGTGTTCTCCGTTCTTGTTGTTGTGAGGAATCAACCGTGTTTGATCGCAATGGTCTTCAAGGTGGTAAAGCCCAGCAGCGCCTCGAAGCCTTTTTCCCGTCCATACCCGCTGGCCTTCACGCCGCCGAATGGCAATTCAACGCCGCCACCGGCGCCATAGTTATTGATGAACACCTGGCCACAACGCAGGGTGCGCGCCAGGCGCATTTGCCGTGCGCCATCGCGGGTCCACACGCCGGCCACCAGGCCGAACTCGGTGCCGTTGGCCAGGCGAATCGCTTCGGCTTCATCATCGAAGGGCATCACGGCCAGCACCGGGCCGAACACTTCCTGTTGCGCCAGGCGACTGTCAGGCGGCACATCGCGAAACAGCACCGCCTCCTGGAAATACCCGCCGCTGCCGGCCTCGGCAACCACCGTTCCGCGCGCGGCGACGGTGATCCCTTCCTGTTCGGCTTGACGAATAAACTCGCGCACCAGGCGCAGCTGCTTCTGATTGATCAGCGGGCCCATGTCCAGGTCCAGCGCCGAAGGCCCGGCGCGCAGTTCGCTGAAACGTTGGCTGAGGCGTGCGAGCAGGGTTTCGTAAATGCTGCGTTCCACCAGCAAACGGCTGCCGGCGGAGCAGGTTTGCCCGCAGTTCTGAATGATGGCGTTGACCAGCACCGGCAACGCTTCATCCAGGTCGGCATCGGCGAACACCAGTTGCGGCGACTTGCCGCCCAACTCCAGGGTGACCGGGCAGTGGCGTTCGGCAGCGGCTTTCGACACGGCAGTACCGGTGGCGGTGGAGCCGGTGAACGAAATGTGATCGATGCCCGGGTGTGCACACAACGCCGCGCCGGCTTCGTAGCCGTAACCGGTGACTACGTTGATCGCGCCGGCTGGAAAACCAACCTCGGCAGCGATTTCCGCCAGGCGCAGCAACGACAGGCTGGCATCTTCCGCCGGCTTGACCACGCACGCATTGCCCGCCGCCAACGAGGCGCCGACGCTGCGCCCGAAAATCTGCATCGGGTAATTCCACGGGATGATATGCCCGGTCACCCCGTGGGGTTCGCGCACCGTCAACACCGTGTAGCCGGCCTGGTACGGCAGGGTTTCGCCGTGCAGTTTGTCGGCGGCACCCGCGTAGTATTCGAAATAGCGGGCAAGGGCGGTGGCATCGGCACGGGCGACTTTCAGCGCCTTGCCGGTGTCCCGCGCCTCGATCTGCGCCAGCTCTTCATGATGTTCCAGCACCGCCACGCCGAGCTTGGCCAGCAAACGGCTGCGCTCCACGGCAGACAACTGGCCCCACGGGCCGTCGAAGGTTTCGCCGAGTGCCAGGCGCGCCGCGCTGATCGCCGCCTCGATATCGGCGGCCGTGCCACGGGCGATGCTCGAATAGGTATCGCCGGTGCTGGGGTCGATCACCGGAATGTCTTCCAGCGAGGTCGACGCCAGCCATTGGTTGGCGATGTAATGTGCGTTGGTCATGTTCAGCTCCTGTTCCCTGCGACGCATTCGGCGATGGCGCGACCCACTTCGACAGTGCTGGCGCTGCCGCCCATTTCCCGGGTGCGCGGGCCTTCGGCAAGCACCGTTTCGATGGCGGACACGATGGCTGCCGCCGCTTCCTGGTAAAGCGGATCACCGTCGCTCAGGTGCTCGATCATCAGCGCGGCCGACCAGATCTGCCCGATGGGATTGGCGACACCGAGCCCGGCAATATCCGGCGCGGAACCGTGCACCGGCTCGAACAGCGACGGGTAGCGCCGCTCGGGATTGAGGTTGGCCGACGGCGCGATGCCGATGGTGCCGGTGCACGCCGGGCCGAGGTCGGAAAGGATGTCGCCGAACAGGTTGGAGGCCACCACCACATCGAACCAGTCGGGATGCTGCACGAAGTGCGCGCACAGAATGTCGATGTGGAACTTGGCGGTCTTCACGTCCGGGTAGCGCCGGGCAATTTCGTTGACCCGCTCGTCCCAGAACGGCATGGTGATCGAGATACCATTGGATTTGGTCGCCGCCACCAGGTTTTTCCGCGGCCGCTGTTGCGCCAGTTTGAAGGCGTAGTCCACCACGCGGTCCACGCCTTCGCGGGAGAAGATCGACTCCTGCACCGCGATTTCCCGCGCCGTGCCTTCCCACATGCGGCCGCCAACGCTGGAGTATTCGCCCTCGGTATTTTCCCGCACCACGATAAAGTCGATGTCCCCCGGCACGCGGCCGGCCAGCGGGCAGGGCACGCCGGGCATCAGGCGCACCGGGCGGATATTCACGTATTGATCGAACTGGCGGCGGATCTTCAGCAGCGACTCCCACACCGCAGTGTGGTCGGCAATGATGTCGGGCGCACCCACCGCGCCGAAGAAGATCGCGTCATGGCTGCCGATCTGTTCGGCCCAGTCGTCGGGCATCATCGTGCCGTGGGCCAGGTAGTGTTCGCTGCACCAGGCAAAGTGGTCGAAGTGAAAGTGAATACCGAAGCGCCGGCTGACAGCGTCCAGTACCCGCAGGCCTTCGGGCACCACTTCGCGGCCGATGCCGTCGCCGGGAATTACGGCGATGCGGTGGGTGGGGCGGGTGTGGGATTGGGACACGCCGTGTCTCCTGTCTTGTTTTTATAGGAAGGTCTGGCGGGGGCATTCTTGGCACAGCTGTGACAACAGGGGAATTGCTAATTGTGGAATCGGCCTTCGCAAAATTCGAAGGCCAAAGGTTTACGCAGGGTTGGCACTCAAGTAGTCGAACAGTGCCAGGCTCGTCAGCGACGGCTGTTCCTTGCGCATGCACAGGTACATCTGCCGGTCGGCCCAGCTGTCGTCGATTTCGATAAAGCGCAAGGCCATCTCCTTGCGGAAGATCTGCACCGCGCCCTGTGGCAACACGCCCACACCCTGGCCGGCGGCGATCAAGCGGCACACTGCTTCGAAACTGCGCACCTGCACCCGCAGCCGCAACGGCATGCCGATCGCCGCGGCGGCCTCGGTAATCAACGGGGTGATGGCGGCGTTGTCTTCCAGGCCGACGAAGTCGTAGCCGAGCAAATCCTCGAAGCGCGCATGGCGCATTTTCAGTGGGTGGTCATTGGGCACGAGCAGGCACAGGCGGTCCTGGCAGTAGGGCTCGAACCGCAGCTCTTCGCTGGGGCGGGTGGTGACGATACCGACATCCGCCACGCCCTCGCGCACGGCCTGGAGGATCTCCCGGCTGCGCTCCTCGCGAATATCCAGGCGGATGCCCGGGTGCAAGGTGTTCCACTGGGTCAGTTGGCGCGGCAGTTCCTGGCTCATCGCCGAACTGTTGGCGTACAGGCAAACCCGGCCGGTGGCACCCTTGGCGTAATCGGCGAGATCGGCGTGCATGCCGTCCACGGCCCGCAGGATCGATTGTGCATGCTGGGCCAATACTTCCCCGGCTGCCGTCGGTGAAACGCCGGTGGAGGTGCGGGTCAGCAGGGCGACCTTGAAGTGCTGCTCCAGCAGCGACAGGCGTCGGCTGGCGGCAGAGAGGGAGAGATGGGATTGCTCGGCCGCCCGGGACAGGTTGCCCAGCTTGATCGCCTTGAGGAACAGCTCGATGGAAGTGAGGTCGGGGGACATGCCGGGGTCCTTGTGTGCAGTGGTTGGGAAACTACGCAGTTGGCGTTCGGCTGTCCAATGTCCGGCAAACAACCCGGGTGCAGGCAGATCTGCTTTCTGTGGGAGCTGGCTTGCCTGCGATAGCATCACCGGGGTGCATCTGACACACCGCGGTGCCCGCATCGCAGGCAAGCCAGCGCCCACATTGACTAGGGTTAGAAGTCGATACTGGCCGACAGCTTGGCCACGCGCGGGTCACCTTGGGTCAGGTAGCCGCCGAGTGCCGATTCCCAGTACTTGGTATTGGCGACGTTCTCCACAGTGGCGCCGAGGGTGACGTCACGCTGTTCCACCTTGAAGGTGTAGCGGGCGCCCACGTCGAAGCGGTTCCAGGCGGGCAGGCTGAGGTTGTTGGCCGCGTCGGCATATTGGCCGCCGGTGCGCAGCATTCGTCCGTTGACTGTCACGCCTTGCAGGCCTGGTACATCCCAGTCCACGCCGGCATTCAGTTGGAAGGTCGGTACGCCGATGGCGCGGTTGCCGTCGTTGGCGCCGTTCTGGGTGCCGTGGACTTCTGTGTGGATGATGGTTGCGCCGCCCAGCAGGCGCAGGCCGGCGATCGGTTCACCGAACACGTTGAGCTCAACGCCTTTGTTGACTTGCTCGCCCTGGCGAACATAGGTGGCGCTCAAGCCGTCGGCGCTGAGTTGTGAGTAACCGTCGGTTGGTTGCTCGATGCGATACACACCCAGGGTTGCGCCATAGGTACCCATGTCGAGCTTGACCCCGGCTTCGGTCTGTTTCGAGCGCGCCGGGGCATAGGCCTGGCCGGCGTTGGTAATGGGTGCGGTGCCGGCGTTCTGAGGTGCGGTCGGGCCCTGGGCCAAGCCTTCGATATGGTTGGCATAGAACGACACGTGGTCCCACGGCTTGAACACCAGGCCGTACACCGGTGTGGTGATCGACTTGTCGTAATCGGCGTTACGTGGGCCCGACCCGTAGGCATACCCTTGGACCACCAGTTCCTGGCGGCGCAACCCGGCGGTCACCAGCAAGCGATCATCCATAAAGCCCAGGGTGTCCGACACCGCTGCACTGCGGGCGAAGGTCTTGGCGGTGATGCCCGGATCGTTCAGGTCGCCGCCGACGAAACTGCCCTTGACCGGTTCGGCAACGTCCACCGGGTTATAGATATTGCTGGCGTGGCCGTTGAGGTCGAAGTCATAGGCGTTGCGCGTCTGGGCCCAGATCCCGGTCAACCCGAAGTTCAGTTTGTGGCTGACAGCGCCGGTCTGGAACTTGCCATTCAAGCCCGCCATCAGGCTGGTGTTGTCTTCCTGGTGGGCGATGCGCGAGCCGCTGACGGTGGCATTGCCCAGGGTGTCATTCAACGTGACCGAGGAGTAACGGCCAATCTCGTTGGTGTGCTTGGCGCCGCCCGCGATGTAGGCGGTCCAGTTGTCATTCAGGTCGTACTCGGCGCGCAACATGCCGAAAGTGTCTTCCAGGCTGCTGGTGCCCCAGCTCGGCGCGTAGTTGGTGTCGGCCGAAGGCGCGTTGGGGATATGGGTCAGGTTCTGGCCGAGCAACACGGTGTTGCGCCCGCCATTGATCTGCTGTTTCGAGTAGACAAAGTCTCCCGACAAACGCAGCGCATCACCGCGATAGTCCAGGCCAACCGCAAACAGCTTCGAACGCTGGCTCTCGTCATCGATCCCGGTGTCGCCTTCGCGCTGGGAAATATTCACCCGTGCGCCAAAACGATTGTCCTCGCCAAAACGTTGCCCGATATCCAGGTGCTCGCCGACCCGGCCATCGCTGCTGATGTCGGTGCTGAAACGCCGCAACGGCACATCATCGGCGCGCTTGGGTTGCAGGTTCACGCCGCCGCCAATCCCGGAACCGCCGGGCGTCACGCCATTGATAAAGGCGTTGGGGCCCTTGAACACTTCAACCCGCTCCAGGGCGTCGGTGGACATGATCTGGCGCGGCAGGATGCCGTACAGACCGTTGAACGAAATGTCATCGCCGTTCAGCGGCAGGCCACGGATCACAAAGGCCTGGGCCTGGTTCGCGTACCCCGACGCCTGGCGCACGGACGAATCGTTGAGCAGCACATCGCCGACGTTCTCGGCCTGCTGGTCACGGATCAATTTTTCGGTGTAGGAAGACATGCTGAAGGGCACGTCCATGATGTCCTGGTTGCCCAGTACCCCCAGTTGCCCGCCGCGGGCGACCTGGCCGCCGGCGTACACCGGGGGCAGGGCGTTGGGCGTGGCCGCGTCGGCGCTGATGGTGGTAGCACCCAGTTCCAGAGCCTTGCCGTCCTGACTGTTGTTCGCATCCTGCGGGGTTTCTGGAGTGGCGGCGTGAGCGGCGAGGCTCAGGGAGCAGCAAAGGGCGAGCAGGGTAGGGCGAAACGGCACAGCCAAACGGGTGGAAGTGGGCATGGTCGATCCTGACGGCGAACCGTCAATGTGAGGAAAAGGGCAACAACGTTGCGCGTCCTCGCTGCGCGGATACGACTCCGGTGCGAATGATAGTAATTGTCATTAATGTTCTGCAACAAGTTTGTGAGATTACTCTCTCCGTATACGTAGGCCATTTCGGTTAAATCGCCGCGCCGTGGCACAGGCCGAGTAGAATCACGCCCTGAAAGTGATTCTTGAGGTGTGGCAAGGTGGATTTACAGCAGGGGTTTGTCCTGACCCGGCATTGGCGCGACACCCCGGCGGGCACGGAGGTCAGCTTTTGGCTGGCTACCGATCAAGGCCCCAGGTTCGTGCGCTTGCCGGTGCAGACCTCCGTGATGTTCATCCCGCAAGCCCATCGCAAGCCCGCCGAGCTGCAGCTCAAGGGCGAGCGCGGTATCGAGTTGCGTGACCTGGCGCTCTGCGACTTCCACCATCGCCCGGTGCTGGGCCTCTACACCAAACAGCATCGCCAATTGATGGACCTGGAAAAGCGCCTGCGTCGAGCCGGCATCGACGTCTACGAAGGCGATGTGCGCCCGCCCGATCGCTACATGATGGAGCGCTTCATCACCGCGCCGGTGTTGTTCGGCGGCAAAGCGGGCGAGGGCGGCATGCTGGTGGAGGCGCAGATGAAACCCGCGCCGGATTACCGCCCGCCCCTCAAGCTGGTGTCGCTGGACATCGAGACCACCGCCCAGGGCGACCTGTATTCCATCGCCCTGGAAGGTTGCGGCGAGCGCCAGGTGTACATGCTCGGCCCGCCCAACAACATCGATGCGGTGGACTTCAAGCTCGACTACTGCGACACCCGCGCCGAACTCCTCGAACGCCTGAATGTGTGGCTCGCCACCCATGATCCCGACGCGATCATCGGCTGGAACCTGGTGCAGTTCGACCTGCGCGTGCTGCACGAACACGCGCAACGCCTGAACGTGCCGCTGCTGCTGGGCCGTGGCGGCGATGCCATGGGCTGGCGCGAGCACGGCAGCCGCAATCACTACTTCGCGGCAGCGGCCGGGCGGTTGATCATCGATGGCATCGAAGCCTTGCGCTCGGCCACCTGGAGTTTCGAATCCTTCAGCCTGGAAAACGTCGCCCAGACCTTGCTCGGTGAAGGTAAATCGATCTCCACGCCGTACCAGCGCATGGACGAAATCAACCGCATGTTCGCCGAGGACAAGCCCGCGCTGGCACGCTACAACCTCAAGGACTGCGAGCTGGTCACGCGGATTTTCGAGAAGACCGAGCTGCTGAAATTCCTCCTGGAACGAGCCAGCGTCACCGGCTTGCCGGCAGACCGCAACGGCGGTTCGGTGGCAGCGTTCACGCACCTGTACATGCCGCTGATGCACCGCCAGGGTTTCGTCGCGCCGAACCTGGGAGACAAACCACCCCAGGCCAGCCCCGGCGGGTTTGTCATGGATTCGCGCCCGGGCCTCTACGAGTCGGTGCTGGTGCTTGACTACAAAAGCCTCTACCCGTCGATCATCCGCAGCTTTCTGATCGACCCGGTGGGCCTGATCGAAGGCCTGCGTCACCCCGAAGACAGCGAGTCGGTGGAAGGCTTTCGCGGTGCGCGGTTTTCCCGCACCCGGCATTGCCTGCCGTCGATTGTCGCGCGGGTTTCCGAGGGCCGCGAAGTGGCCAAGCGCGAACACAACGCGCCGCTGTCCCAAGCGCTGAAGATCATCATGAACGCCTTCTACGGCGTACTCGGATCCAGTGGTTGCCGCTTCTTCGACACGCGACTGGCATCGTCCATCACCCTGCGCGGCCACCAGATCATGCGCCAGACCCGCGAGCTGGTCGAAGCCCGGGGTTATGAGGTGATCTACGGCGATACCGACTCGACTTTTGTCTGGCTCGGCAGCCCCCATTCCCAGGAAGACGCGACGCGCATCGGCCTGGACCTGGTGCAGCACGTCAACACCTGGTGGCGCGAGCGCCTGCAGAATGAGTTCGGCCTGCAAAGCGCCCTGGAACTGCAATACGAAACCCACTTCAGCCGCTTCCTGATGCCGACCATTCGTGGTGCGGAAGAGGGCAGCAAAAAGCGCTACGCCGGGCTGGTCACCCGTGCCGACGGCAGCGAAGAAATGGTCTACAAGGGCCTGGAAACCGTACGCAGCGACTGGTCGCCCCTGGCCCGGCAATTCCAGCAGGAACTCTACCAGCGCATCTTCCACCGCCAGCCCCACCAGGATTATGTGCGCGACTACGTACGTCGCACCTTGAGCGGCGAGCTCGACGACCTGCTGATCTACCGCAAGCGCCTGCGCCGGCAACTGGGTGACTACGAGCGCAACGTACCGCCCCACGTGCGCGCCGCGCGGCTGGCCGACGAATACAACGACCGCCAGGGCCGCCCGCGCCAGTACCAGAACGGTGGCTGGATCAGCTACGTGATCAGCGTCAACGGCCCCGAACCGCTGGAAGTGCGCCAGGCACCGATCGACTACGACCACTACGTCACCCGGCAACTGCAACCGGTGGCGGACGCGATCCTGCCGTTTGTAAACGATGACTTCGGCACCCTGGTGGGCGGCCAGATGGGCTTGTTCTGAAACGGCTTGCCTTGAGGTGGCGAGAGCCTGCAATCTTGGCCACTGACGACCACCAGACAGCGCAGCCCTCCCATGCCTGAAATCACCCTGACCGGCACCACGGTCGAACTCCGGCCCCTGCAACGCGAACACGCCACCGCCCTGGTACAGGCTGCTGCCGACGGGCAGTTGTGGAACCTCAAGGTGACCAACGTGCCGGGGCCCGACACCGTCGAAAAGTACGTGGACATTGCCCTGGCCGGGCGTGAGGCGGGCACCGTGATGCCGTTTGTCATCGTGCGCCGCGACACCGGTGAAGTGGTGGGCAGCACCCGGTTCTGGAAAGTCGACCGGGTCAACCGCAAGCTGGAGATCGGCCACACGTTTATCAGCCAGTCGGTGCAGAAATCCGGGGTCAACACCGAGGCCAAGCTGTTGCTGCTGACCCACGCGTTTGAAGTGATGGAGTGCGTGCGGGTGCAGTTCACCACCGATGAACTCAACGAAAAATCCCGGGCCGCGATCCTGCGCCTCGGCGCGGTACAGGAAGGGATCGTGCGCCACGAGCGCATCATGCCCGATGGCCGCAAGCGCAACTCGGTGCGCTTCAGCATCATTGATCCGGAATGGCCACAGGTGAAGGCGGGGTTGCAAGCCAGGCTGGCTCGCTAGGGCTTATGGCTCAGCTCTTCCACCAACTCATCCATCCGGTCGGCAATTTTCGGCGTGGTCGACAGCACAAAGCCTTTTTGCGTGCCCACATAGGTCTCGACGATGTACAGCGTGTCGCCCACATCCAGCCCCAGTTCCTGCAAGGCTTCGTCTGGCAGGCGGATGGCGCCGTCGCCGTCCCAGTCTTCGATCGTGACGCGTTTGCTGTGCATGATGGCTTCCCGTTGAACGAATGAACGGCCTAGCCTAACACCTCAATCCACTGCCAGGAGGCTTGGCACTGTGTACACCCTTTACGGAACCCAAGGCACCGGCTCGTGCATCATCGAAATTGCCCTGCAGCGTTGCGGTGTCGAGTGGTGCCAGGTCGACGCCTGCTCCTGGGAAGACCGCGTGGGCAACGAGGCGTTGGCGCGGATCAACCCGCTCAAGCAAATCCCTACCCTGCAACTGCCCAATGGCAGCGTGTTGACGGAAAGCGCGGCGATCCTGATTCACCTGGGCCTGCAGTTTCCCGCCTCAGGGCTGCTGCCCGAGGAGCCCGCCCAAGTCATTCGCGGCCTGGTGTACATCGCCGCCAACTGTTACTCGGCGATTGGCATCATCGACTATCCGGAACGCTGGACCGACAGCCCCGATGCGCAGCAGCATGAACAGTTGATCAGCGGCACCCGTCGCCGCCTGCGTAGGGCCTGGGAGGTGTTTGCCGATCAATTTGCCGAGCAACTGTTCACCCCGGCGCAGGTTCCGAATGCACTGGCGATCATGGCTGCGGCGGTGTCGCGTTGGGCAGGCGGGCGGGACGCGCTGCAACAGTCGCGGCCTGAGTTTGCCCGGGTGCTGGCGCAGGTGGATGCCCACCCAAACGTAGCGCCGGTATTTGCCCGGCATTGGCCGTCGTGAGCATCCGCAATCAAAAGAAACAATGAGGCGTAAGGTGGCTAAACGCCTTGCGTCGCGGGCGTCCTGACCTACGCTTTCTGAAGTTGTTGTAGGAATCATCCTTGAATTTGACTGTCGCAGACATGAAACTCAAGAACCCTGCATGGAATTCAAAGGAGGTGTGCATGCTCATCCGGTCGCTGACCCTGGCTACCCTGATGGCTTTTACGGGGCCGCTGTTGGCCGCAGATGATCTCAATCCGCTCAAGCAGGACCTGGGCAAGTCCCGTCCGTTGGTGGTGGTGGAGCTCGACTCCGGCAACCCGACGTTGGCCACCCTCAAGAAACAGCTGGACGAGCCTGCCAACAAGCAGTCCTTTGAAGAGCGCAACATGGTGCTGTACACCGTGTCCTTTGGCAGCATCGGCGCTGAAGGCGAGAAGTTCGCCAAGGACGCGAAGGACAACAAGAAGCTCGCGCCGCCGGAAACCAACGCGCTGATCCGCGCACTCAAGCTGGGCGCCGGCAGTGGTACCAAGGTGATCCTGGTGGGCAAGGACGGTGAGAAAAAACTCGAGAAGACCGTGCCACCCGACACCCTCAACCTGGCGGATTTCTTCAGCGCAATTGATCAGATGCCCCAGGCTGAAAAGGACCTTGCCGCGCCGGCCGAACCTGAGCCCGCTGCCCCTGCAGCAGGCAAGCCTGGCGCCAAGGCGGGCAAAAACACCAAGCATCCAGCGCCACAACCGGCACTGGATGATTGAGCGTTTTTCTGTAGGCGCTGGCTTGCCTGCGATAGCATCACCTCGGTAATTCAGGCACACCGCGGTGATGCCATCGCAGCCTCGCTAAAGCTCGACAGCTCCCACACACGCCTCAAGCTCCAGGCTTTTCACCGGCCACCGCTGGTGCCTTGCGTATCGGGAAGGGGAAGTAGAAAAACCGCAGGAACGCTACCCGCTTGATCACTTCGCCGATCATCAACGGCACCACCACCGCCACCACCAGCCCGATGCTCGCCGACAGCAGCGGATGCAGCCCGAACCGTTCCATCAAGTCCACCGTCTTGTGTTGAATTTCCCCGTGGAAGATCAACAGAATCAACGTCGACTGCCCGATGTACGTCATCGCCCGCGTCAGCAGCCCCGAGACCATCATCACCCCGGCCAGGGCCCAGCATACATATACGCCGATCACCGCCAGCAAACTGGTCCACAGCCAGTGGTCGTAACGCCGCTGTGCCAGGTCCATGGTGTCCCAGCTGTAGATGAACACCACCGCAAACAACGCCATGGCGCCCAGTAGCGTCAGCAACGAACTCTGGTGGCGACGCAGCACGTCCCGCAGCAAGTAACCAAAGATAAAATAGGTACTGCTGATCAACGTCACATCAATGCTGAACGGCAGCCCCGGCATCGTCCAGGTCTGCCCGCCGACGGTCACCGGTACCTGCCAGAACCACGGCAGGGTCCAGATCCCGAGCATCAGTTGCAGGGTGATCACCACGCAGCTCATGGCCAGCGACAGGCCCAGGCGCTGCATCAGCCGCAACATCACCCAGCCGAACAGAATCGCCACCCAGAAGTGCGGCAGGAACCACAGCGCCTGCCATGGAATGGTGTCCACCGAGGCATACAGCACGCCGCCGATGTCCGGCAGCAGTGCCTGGCCGCGCAGCAGGTCGCGGATCAGGATGTACACCAGCATGGTGAAGAAGAACGGCTTGAGCAGTGCATCGGCCTTGCGCACCGCCATCTCGACAAAGGGTTGTTCAGGCTTGAAGAACACCCCGGAGAGAAAGAAGAACAACGGCAGGATAAATACCGCCAGCAGCGGGTACAGCAAGTCCAGGGAACTGGCGACAAACCAGCTGTGCCCGAACACGATGATCAGGATGCCAATGCCCTTGGCAATATCCATTTGAATCCAGCGTTTTTTCACCTGACTGCTCCCACTCTATAAATCTGCCTTGCGCCACGGCTTGAGCCACAGGCCCATGCCCAGCAACACCACGGCCCCCGCCAGGGTGCTCAACCCCAGCTGAAGCCAAATACCTTGAACCCGAAACAACACCAACGCCGCCAAGCCCATCACCAGCCCACTCAGCAACCAGTGCCCCTTCCAGGGCAGGGCGCCGAGCAAGGCCTGGCGTTGCATCAGCAGCAACGCCGTGCACAGCACGCCGGCGAGGGCGGCCAGCGGGATACCCGCCAGGCCAAACACAAACGGCAGCACACCCAGCAGCAACACGTTCACCAGGCTGCCCAGCAACTCGCAACGCAGCGGCTGGCGGGTGTCGCCGGCGGCATAGGCATAACGCGCCAGCAGGGCGTTCCAGGCGCCGAACACCAGCGGCACGGCAAACCAGGCCAGCAGCAGCGGCAACGGCGAATCCACCGACTGCTTGGGCAGCAGCAACGCCACCAGGCTCGGCGCCGCCGCCACCAGGCCGACGCCTGCGGGCAAGGTCAGCAGGCTGGCGGTTTCCAGGCCGCGCTTGAGCAGGGCCAGGCGCTCGTCGCCCTGGCGCCGGCTCATCATGCCCAGCAGCACCTGGTTGAGGCTCATCAGGGCAATCAACGGCAAGTTCATCAGCTTGCGGGCCAGGTTGACCCAGGTCACCGCACCTTCACCCAGCAAGGACGCCACCAGCCGTTCAATCAGCGCCAAACCCTGGCTGGCACCGTTGCTTAAAAGCAGCGGGCCTATGCGAGCGCCCAGCTCGCGCAATTCCAATGTCGAAGCCCGCAGCCGCCACGGCCGCCAGCCCAGGCGCAGCATCGACGGCAACAGCGCCAGGGGCATCAGCAGGCTGCCGGTGAGGCAGGCCAACGCCAGCGAGTGCGGTTGCGTGGCGGTACCGGCGAGGGCGAGGTAGGTCACCGGCGGCAGGTTGAACAGCAACGAACCGAGCCCCGCGACCACAAAGCGCTCGCTGGCCTGCAGCGGAATACTGAACAGCGCATGCAGCATCAGCCCCGGCACACTCCAGGCGAGAATCTGCAAGTTGCTGCTGGCGAGGCTGGTGGCCGTCGCCGCCAGCCCCGGGCCGAGCAGCTGCACCAGCCATGGCGCCAGCAACGTCAGCAGCAGGCTGGTCACCAGGGCGATCAGCAACAGCGCCGGGAACAACACCGCCAGCCAGTCCAGGCGCTCGCCGTCCTTGCGTTGCAGGTACAGCGGCAGGGCGGCGGCACTCAGCACACCGCCGGCCAGGGACATGCGCAACGCTTCGGGCAAGAACAGCGCGATCAGGAACGCATCGCTGCGCTCGCCCGCACCCCACGCCGCCACCAGCAACCACTCACGGGCAAACCCGAGGCACAGCCCCAGCAAGGTTGCCAGGGTCAACCAGAACGCCGATCCGAGCATGCCTAGGGCCCGACGCTATCGAGCACAGGCTTTCGATGCGCCACGGTTTTGACCTTTGGCAGACGCGCCGGAAACAGCCGCCGCGCCTCCAGCACGTTGATCCCCACCATCAGCCAGAACAGCGCAATCATCACCAGGGCGAAGCTGAAGTAGTGGTCAAAAAAGCCGCTGACCAGCGCCGACAGAATCCCCGCCGTGCTGCCCAGCCAGATCGCATTGTCCTTGGTCAGGCGGATCGGGCCGATTTCCGGACGGGACTCGCGCCACCAGCGCCAGGTCACTGCGATAAACAGCAGCATGCTGATCACCCCGGTCTTGTAGACGAAATTCAGCCACAGGTTGGAAATCCCCAGCAGGTGCGTACCCGGCACCGGAGGGTCAACCTTGAAGCCAATGCCCAGCGGGTAACTGGCCACGGCCTGGGGGAACATGCGGTATTCGTCAAAGCGCACTTCCGTACTCGCGTTCTGCGCCGAAAAGATCGTCGCCAGGCGTTCCTGCAGCGGTGGATACGACACTACCAGCGCCGCCGCCAACGCCACGCCGATCATCAGCAAACGCCCGGTGTACGGCACCCGCCGCGACGCCATCCAGATCAGCACCAGCGCCAGGCTGACCATCGCCCCCCGGCTACTGGCCAACAGCAGGGCCGCCGCACCCAGGCAGGCAACGCCCAGGCCGAGACCGCGTTTCCAGCCGGTGTTGGTGATGCCGTAGCAGAACGCCAATGGCAGCAGCAGCGCCATGATCCCGCCGGTGGCATTCGGGTGCATCCATGGCGAACCCATCCGCGAGGCCATGGCACCCAGGCCCAGGGACAGGGTGTCGAGGCTGCCGTAGTTCATCAGGGTCAGGATCGGCAACATGCCCGAGGCCGAGCGCGAGCGGATAAATACACCGATGGACATCACCAGCATCGCCAGTGTGCCCAGCAACAAGGCGATCACCAGGGCTTCGCGGTTCTTCTGTTCAACCAGCAGCTTGGCGGCGAGGAACAGCACCGACAGGTTCAGCAGCCAACGCAACCAGTTCGCCACGCCGCTGGCCTCGGCGGTGATGCTGACCTGGCCGACGATAAATGGCACCACTGTGAAGATCATCAGCCACATCAACATGCGGTCGGTAGGGCGCCGCGACAGCGGTGGGGCGGCCGGCAGGCGCGAGAGGAAACCGTGCCAGATCACCGCCGCCCAGGTCAGGGCGATCAGCGCCTCACTGACCGTACTGCGAATCCCCAGGTTGAGGGTGGAGTAGGGCATGAACGTCGCCACCAGGGCGAACAGCAGCAGTCCCCAGAACGGGAACCGCAGAATCGTCACGGCAGCGGCCAGGCCGATCACTGCCAGCACGGCCTTGACCGGGGAAAGAAACAGGATCAACCCACCAAACAGCAGGCCGAAGACGATGGCGACGAGGCTACCCAGTGAGATTCTCAATTCAATTCCTCGATCAGTTCGGCCAGGCGCCGACGGTAGGCCTGGTGGTTGAAGCGTTCGGCCCAGCTGCGTAACTGTTCAGGTGGTTGTTCGACGGGTTGGTCGGCCAGGTGCAGCATCAATTGCACCAGCGCCGCGCCGTCCGTGGGTGAAAACCGCGGTGCCAGCGGCGGGGTGATTTCGTCCAGCGAGGTACCGCTGGCCACCGCCACCGGAGTGCCAACGCTCAGGGCTTCGATCACCGGCAAGCCAAAGCCTTCCGCGTAGGAAGGCTGCCACAGGCGCAAGGCCTTGCGGTAGAGCCCGTGCAATTCAGCGTCGGATACGCCGCTCAAGGCGCGTATCCCCGGGTAGTTGCGTTGTGCTTCGGGCAAATGCTCCAGGCTGCCCACCAGCACCAGTTCCGGCACGCTCGGCGACTGGCTGCGCGCTTGCTGCCAGGCGTCCACCAGGAACGGCACGTTCTTGCGCAATTCCCGGGTACCCACCAGCAGCCAGTAGCGCTCGGGCAGTTGCCGGGCCGAGAGGTCCGCCGGCAGTCCGACAAAACCGACCACCTGGTTGGGCAACACGCGAATCTTGCCTGCCGCCTTGGGAAACAGCCGCGCGGTTTCGTCGGCACTGTACTGCGAAGGCGTCCACACCCGGTCTGCCGTGTGCACCGCATAGGTGATCGACAGCCGATCACTGGCCTTGTAGATCAGCGCCTTCAGGCGGTTGGCGTGATAGTTGTCCAGGGTGATCTGAAACAGGTCATGCAGCAGCACCACGGTGCGCAGGCCCTGGGGTTTGGGCGGCAGCGGCAGGCCCATATTGAAGGTGCTTATGTACACATCGATGTGCTCATTGCGCAGCGCCTTGGGCAGGTAGCCCGCCTCGAAACGCAGGCGCTGGTGCGGCTGGTGCATGGCGGTCTTGGCGCAGCCCCAGTCCGGGCAATGCACGTTCAGGCGCAGCTCATCCCCCAGCGGCGCGACGCTGAAGCGTTCGAGCTCGATGCCGGGCAGGGTGCGCAGGGCATCTTCCAGGGCGTACACCTGGCGACTGATGCCTGATTGCGGCGAGGTGCCGACGGTGCGGTAATCGAGGCCTATGCGCATGCCGGCTCCTTTTGGCTCTGGGGCGACAGTTGCGCGTACACCTGCTCCAGCTGGCTGGCGGCGACGCTCCAGTCATGGGCACGGCGCACATAGGCGCGACCGGCTTCGCCCATGGGAGCAGCGACTTCAGGCTGTTGCAGCAGGCGCACCACGGCGTCGGCCAGGCTTTCAGCGGTCTGGCCGCCGAGGTAATCCAGGCCTTCCACCAGGTCCAGGCCGGACACCCCCTGGTCGGTACTCGCCAGCGGCAGGCCGGCGGCCAGGGCTTCAAGCACCTTGAGCTTGGAGCCGCCGCCATGGCGCAACGGCGCCAGAAACACCGAGCAACTCGATTGCAGGGCCAGCAGGTTGGGGACAAAGCCCTGCCATTCGATGCGTCCGTCCTTCCAGCGTTCGCGCCAGCTTTCCGGCATGCCGAAACCGCAGACGCTCATGCGTGCGTCGGGGCAGCGGGCCCACACTTTCGGCAGGATCTCATCCAGTGCCCACTCGATGGCATCGACGTTGGGCGCGTATTCGTAGTTGCCCAGAAACAGCACGCGGCGGGTCGTCGGGTCGGGTCGGGCAGCAGCGAAGTGCGCGCAATCCACCCCGTTGACCACCACCGGTACCGGCTTGCCGGCAATCTGCGCCAGGGTCTGGGCGTCGGCGTCGGTCACGGCGACCACTTGCGCGGCCTGGCGCATCACCCGGTGTTCCCAGCGGCCGTAGCGCCATTGATCGTAGCGTATGAACGGCAACGCCCAGCCGGGCAGGCGGTCGTAAGTCGCGGCGCCGAGGGACGATTCGACATTGTGTTCGGTCAGCACAAACGGCTGGGAGCGACGGGCCAATGCATCTTCGTAAGGCTGGAAGGTGTAGGTATGTTCGATCTGCACCACGTCCCAATGCTCGGTCAGCAAGCGCTCGAAGGTGTCCTGCAGTTCACCCGACAGGCCATTCACACTGGCCAGCAACGGGTACGGCGCAAACAGCCCGGCCAGCAGGGTCTTCAGGCTGCGCAGCGGGCGCCGGGGGAGGATGATCACCTGTTCCAGAAAGGCTTCCAGCACCTGGCGATCCGTCAGCGATACCGCATGTTTGTCATGCAGCAGCAAGGTGATCCGGTGCCCGCGCGCAGCCAGGCTGCGCAGCAAATGAAACTGGCGCGTCTTGCCGCCGCTGGTAGCGGGCCAAGGCGAGTAGGGCAGGATCCAGAGGATGCGCATGGGTGGCTTCAATCCCATAACAGAATTTGCAGGTTCGGCTTGACCGGTACGTCCAGTCCATTGGTGCCACTCAAGGGTGTTTCGGTGCCGCGCAACGGGTCATACAAGGTGGCGGTGGTCATGCCCGGCAAGTGCGCGCTGCCGCCACGGGCCGACCAGAAAAACCACACCTTGCGCCCGTCGGCACGGGACCAGCCGATGCTGAACAGGCCATCGGGCAACTGATCGGCGGTGGGTGGGTCGCCGGGGGTCAATTTCGGCCCGCTCACCTGCAGGAAATTCTGCAGCGCGGTGTACGACGGCTTGGGGTTGGCGTCGATGTCGAGCAAGCCATAACTCTGGTCGCGCACGCTGGCGCGCTGGTCCAGGTCGCTCAGGGTGAACAGGAAGATCTTGTCGAAATCCAGCGCGCTCATCAGCGCGACGCGGCGCACGATGTAGTCGGCCTGGCCCTGGGTGGTGATGAAGTCCTGCACCTCTTTCGGGCCTTTGTAGGTCGACCAGCCCCACTCGGTGCTCCACAGGGTATTCACCCCGGCCGCCCGCAGTTTCTGGTTGAGGGCGCTGGTTTTTTCGACAAAGTCGAGGTTCGACGGCGTGTTGCCTTCGGGCAATTGGGTGTAGGGGTGATAGGACATGACGGTATTCAGGCTCGGCACGCCCAGTTGCAGCAGCCCGTCGAGCATGTTCTGGCCGTTGGGCATTTCGCTGAAGAATGCCATGCCGGCGGCCACCACCGGTTTGTTCGGGTTCACCACCCGCAACGCGGCGGCGGTGACTTGCAACAGGTTCGCATAGCCGGCCGGGTCGGCGGCGGGGCGCCAGAACCCCAGCAGGTTCGGTTCGTTCCACACCTGCCACGCATCTACGCTGGGGTAACGCTGTTCCAGCAATGCCATGCGGTTGGCGAAGATATTCGGGTCCTTGGGCGGGAACTGGTCCTGGTACGGCGAGGAGGCGGGCGCGGTGGTGGCGAACTTCGCCGAGCCCACCAGGTAGAACACCGACTTGATCTGGTTCTGCTGCAGCTTGTTCACCAGTTCGTCGAGGGTCGCGACGTTGTACTGGTTCTCGGCGGTTTCCAGCTGGTCCCAGTGCAGGTCCAGGCGCACCCACTCCAGGCCCAGGGCCTTGAGGCGGTCGATCTGCTTCTGATAACGCTCGGGGCTGAACCACAGGAACTGCGCGTTCACCCCCAGGAAGTCCTTCCACACGACCTCTTTGCTGCCCTTGAGCACATGGCTCTCGGCATCGGCCGGGCGGCCCCAGAGAAAGGCGGTCAAACCCAGCGCAGCGACGACTGCGAGGGTAGCGAGGTAAGTCCGTTTACGCGCCATGGTTGCCTCCTGCAACGGTTTGCTCAAACAGGCTCGCGAACTTCTGCGCGGTCACTGGCCACAACCGTTCACGGCCTATGGCGGCGGCGCGTGCGGCCCAGTCCGTGGCCATGTGCGGGTTGCGTGCGAGCCGCAGCAGTTGTTCGCTCAAGGCGGCTACATCGCCTTGTGGATAGATGGCGCCATTGCCGCTGGCGACTTCCTCGGCAAACGCCCTGGCATCGGAGGTGATCGCGCCGCGTCCGCAGGCGGCAGCCCAGGACAATGCGCCGCTGGTGCCGCGCTGGCGGCCCAGCAGGCCGAGCTTTTTCGATTCGCGATACGGCAGCACCATCACATGGTGCGCCTGGATCGTCTGCGGGATCTCGCTGGCCGGCAAATTCAGCCGCCAGTCGATGGAGCCTGCCAGGCCGAGTTCGGCAATCTGGCTGTTCAACTGCTCCAGGTAATTGCCGCCTGTGCCAAACGCCATTTCGGCGGCAGTGCCACCGGCCAGGGTCAGGCGCACACGGTCACGCAATTCGGGGGCTTTTTCGAAGGCGGCGGCCAGGGCCTGCAACAGATCTTCGATGCCTTTGCCACGGTAGATAAAACCGAAATACAACAGGTGCAGCGTATCCAGCGGCGGCAAGGCCACCGGCGGGATATCCAGGTTGGCGTGGTTGATCACCGCCACCTTGCCGGCGGGCAATTGCATGCGCGCCGTCAGGCAGTCGGCGCCCAGGCGGGTGAGGGTCACCAGCCGGGTCAGGCCCTGGGCGACGTGACGTTCTTCGCGCAGGGTCAAGGGATCGGCCAGCACCACTGCCGCCTGGGGCAATGGGCTGGGCAAGGATTCCAGCAGGTTCAGCGGAAAGGGCAATTGCTCGCGCCGCCAGACCATGCGTTCCGGGTCATGCACCGTGGCGGTCAACGGCAGGGCGGGGTAGGCCTTGCGCAATTCGCGCAGGGCCAGGAACTCCCCCAGCCGCCCACCGCCCAGCTCGGCGTGGACCAGGTCAACACCCTGCCAGTCGAAACCGGCAATGGCTTGCTTGATCGCCGCCGTGCTGCCGACCACGCCCGTCAAGGGCGTAGCCACCTCGACGCCCAGTTGCTCCAGTGCCGTCTTGAAGTGGTTCGCGTAGTCGGCGATCCCGTTCTTTTCCGGCGGCAGGGGAGCGAGCAGGGCGATGCGCATCAGAACGAACCCCGGTATTTGGCGATGGTTTTCAGCACCTTGACCGGTACCTCGAACTTGCGGCGGTTGATGATAATGCCATCGACCTTGCCGAACGCCGTGGTGAGGATCGACAGTGCGTGTTCCACCACCGGTACCGTGCTTTTTTGCGCTTCCACTACCAGCGCAATCAGGTCGGCACGGCGCAGGTTGATGAACGCATCACGATTGTCCAGCAGCGCCGAAGCATCCAGCAGTACCACCTGGCCCGGAATCGCCGGCTCAACCCCGCCGATCCGCACCCGCACGCCGTTCTCTTCCAGCAACTGGCGCAACTGCTCGACGATAAAGCTCACGCCTTCACCGTGCCGTGCCGAGGTCAGCCCCAGGGTCAGGCCCTGTTCGGCAATACGCTCCAGCGGCAGCAACCCATACAGGCGATAGATGCTCGCGTTGAAGGCGTTGGTGCTTTGCGCGGTGCTGGTGTCCAACTCCGGCAGCGTGGTCCACAGTGGCAGGCCGAATTTGCCTTCCACCAGGCCGCCGTCGTGGATCCGTTGATCCAGCAGGTAGCACAGGTAGATCACCAGCAGGCCGACCACGATGGAGAACGGGATCGCCAGCAGCAGCATCAGCAGGGTTTTCGGGAAGACGCGCCCAGGGTTCAGGGTAGCTTCTTCGATCACCGCGATGTTACTGATCTGGCTCTTGTCCAGTTCACGGTCGATCCGCGATTTTTCCAGGCTGTCGACATACAGCGCGTAGTTTTTCTCGGTGCCGTTCAACTCACGGGCCAGGCGCGCCAGTTCCGGCTCGATGGCCAGGGCGTCCTTGCGCTGGGCTTCCAGTTCAGTCAGTTGCTTCTGCTGTTGCACCAACTGTGTACGCAGCGACTGGTTGCGGCTGGTCTCATCCAGCAGTACCCGTTGCAGGTGGATTTCCAGGGTGTTCGGCGCGCGGTTCTCGGAGCTTTGCACCGTGTCGCTTTCACCGGCGACCTGGGCCTGCATGGCACGGATCGAAGCGTCCAGGGCTTTGACCGGCGGCGCGTTATCCGTATAGGTACGCATCATGTCGGCTTTTTCCAGGAGCTTCTGGTTCAGCAGGCGACGCAAGTCTTGTTGCTGCGGGTTCAACGCGATCTGGCGAACCGTGGTTACCTCTTTGGGCTGCCCCTTGAGTTGGTCACGGGTGCTCTGCAACGCCACGTCGGAGGAAGCGATCAGCCGAGTGGAGTTGAACACCTCGCCACGCAGCACGTTGATCCGCTCGGACAAGTCTTCCAGGCGATCGGTGATGCTCGAGGCGCCGATGTCGTTCAAGTGCGCGAGGATCTGCTCCTTGTAGCTCTTGATCTGCGCAGCGCTGGAAGACACCTGGCCTTCATAGAACGCATACAGGCTCTTGCGGCCCAACGCCTGGGTGCGCTCGTCGATGTAGGTCTCGACCCAATCCTTGACCACCGCCTGGGCGATTTGCGGGTCATCCCAGCGGAAGCTGATGTCCATCACCGTAGAGCCGATGGCGTGGGTCACTTCGAAGTTTTTCTCCAGGCTTTTCGCCAGGCGTTCCACCGGGGTGGTTTCTTCGACGATGCCAACGGTTTCCAGCACCACTCGCACACCGTCAAATACGGCACTGATGCCTTTCTTGACGTACCACTTGGTGCGCTTCCACACGCCTTCCGGCGGCTGCATCTTGTCCATCACGTCGAGGTAATGCTCGGCCACTGCACGCACGATAGGGCGGCCGGTCAGCAGGCGCTCTTCGTCGACAATCGGGTCGCGCTGGGTGCTCGGCATGACGATTGGCTGACGGTTGTCGACCTCGATCGGCATCGTCGAGTCACGCCCTGGTTTTACCAGCAATCGCGCGGTGGATTCATACTTGGCCGGCAGCAGGAACGCCCCCAGCAAAATGATCACCAGCGCGGCAATCGCCGCCAGTTTGAACTCGTGCTTGAAGATGAAGAACAGACGCAGAAGATCACGAAAAGAACGGATCTCGATCATGGGATGTCGCTCCTTTAGTGGTTCGTGGTGTAGCTGTAGCCCACACCAATGGATTTGGTGAAGGGAATCAGCTGGTTCAGGTAAGTGTCCACGCCTTGGATCCGTTCGCCGACGTTGGACTTGGGTACAAACACCACGTCACCGCGTTGCAGCGCCACGGGCTTGCGGCCCAGTGCGCCGTTCTTCAGGTACTGGCTGAAATCGAGGAAGTAGGCGTGATAGACGCCTTGGCCATCTTCACGCAGCAGGGCGACCATGCTCGCGTTGCCCACCGAGCTCACGCCGCCGGCACCGAGAATCGCCTGCTCCATGGTCGGGGCGGTGGCGATGGAGACAGCCGACGGGTTTAATACCGCGCCGCCGACGATCACCGTGTTGCCCGGCGCCTGGTTGATGTTCACCGTCACCCGAGGCTCGCGATACACCGGCGCGAGTTTCTGGCTCAGCTCGGCGGCGACTTCCGCCGGCGTGCGCCGCGCCACCTGGATCGGCCCCAGGAAGGGATAGTTGATCTTGCCGTCGTTCTGCACGGTGTATAGCGTCAGCTCGTAAATCGTGCTGACGTTGAACGCCGACAGGGTTGGCATTTCCCCGGCATCGCGGACAATCCGCAACTGGTCGCCGATGCGGATCCGCTCCACCGCCGGTGGCAGTTGGGCCATGCGATCGAGGGCCTGCTTGCCCTCGTCCACCGTCTTGCCATCGGGCGCGACGATCCGCGCGGGCGTATTGCAGGCGGCCAATGCCATCATGGCCAGGACGAGCAAGGTTCGTTTCATCAAAGGGGTCTTCCTGTAGGTCATGATGCTCACCTCCAATAACCGGGGAACATGCTGATGCGCCGCTTGAGGGCGAGGGGGAGCTGGCGCTCCAGATGGCCCAGCCGGTAGCCGAGCAATTTGAACGCGCTGCGCACCAGTACTTCGGGTACGCGGTGCAATGCACCGGCTTCGCGTAACGCTCGAAGCTCGGCCAGTACATAGCGTTTACCTTCACCGCCGGCATCGCCAAAAGCCTGGCGGATCCACGGCTCGCGGCCGTAGAAAACGCCAATGTCGAAGTAGCGGTGAAACTCATCCATGAGACGGTAATCGTGGGAGTGATAGACCAGGGCGGTGGCGGCGTAGCGCACCTTGTAGCCTTCCAGCAGCATGCGGGCGGCGACGTAGGCGTCCTCGCTGCCGATCACATCCGCGGGGAAGCCACCGACGGCTTGCAGGGCGCTGCGCCGGTACACCGAAAACGAATCCGAGCTGAAGCAGGTCTTGATCCCCAGCTCCGGCGCATCAGCCAGGCTTTTGCTGCGGCTTTGCGGCGGGTAATTGAAGTGGCGTGACTGGGCGCCCAGCACGCCGGCATCCGGGTGCGGCAACTGGCGGCCGTAAGCGACGCCGTTGAGCGGGTCCAGTTCCAGTTCGCCCACCAGGTTGGCGAACGTCTCGGGTTCGGCGGGGATCGCGTCCTGGGTCATCACGATCAGCGCGTCGCCGTCGACTTGCTCGCTGGCCCAGCGGCGGGTGCCGCCATGGTTGAAGTCCTTGGCATCGATCACTTCGACCCGTACGCCGAACTCGCGAAAACGCGCCACGGTGTCATCGCTGGAAGCGCTGTCGACCACCAGGGTTTCGTCCGGTTGCAGGGTTTGCATGCGCAGCGCCGGCAGCAGCCGGTCGAGGTGGCTGGAAGCGTTGCGGGTCGGGATGATCAGGGCGGTACGCATCACTTCTTCACTTCGGCCGGAGCCCGGCCGTAGATGTCGTCAAAACGCACAATGTCGTCTTCGCCCAGGTACTCGCCGCTCTGCACCTCGATCATCACCAGGTCGATGATGCCGGGGTTGGTCAGGCGGTGCTTGTGCCCGGCCGGAATGTAGGTGGACTCGTTGGCGTTGATCAGGAATTCACGGTCGCCGTTGGTAATCATCGCCGCGCCGCTGACCACCACCCAGTGCTCGCTGCGGTGATGGTGCATTTGCAGGGACAAGGAGGCCTGGGGCTTGACCACGATGCGCTTGATCTTGAAGCGGCTGCTTTCTTCCAGCACGGTGTAGGTGCCCCACGGCCGGGTGACGGTGCGGTGCAGGCTGAATGCCGGATGGTCCTGGCGCTTGAGCTCGGCGACGATGTAGCGCACATCCTGGCTGCGCTTGGCGTCGGCAATCAGGATCGCATCCGGGGTGTCGACGACGATCAGGTCGCGCACGCCCACTGCGCCCAGCACGCGCTTGGGCGAGTCGATGTAGCAGTTGTGCACGTCATGCAGGATCGCCTGGCCATTGACCTGGTTGCCGTTGGCGTCGCTGGGGGTGAGTTGGCGCACCGCGTCCCAGGAACCGATATCACTCCAGCCGATGTCGCAGGGCACCACCGCCACTTGCGCGGATTTTTCCATCAGCGCCACGTCGATCGAGATGTCGGGCGCCGCGCCGAAACCTTCAGCGTTCAGCTCGCGCTGACGGCAACTGTTGTTGTTCAGGCTGTGGCCGTGCTCGAGGGCGGCCTTGGCGGCGTCCAGCACGGCGGGGGCGTGCAGCGCCAGTTCCTCCAGCAATGTACCGGCCTTGAAGCAGAACATCCCGGCATTCCACAGGTGCTTGCCGCCGTCCAGATAGCCCTGGGCGGTGGCCAGGTCGGGCTTCTCGACGAAGCGCTTGACCCGGAACCCCTGGCCCAGCGCCTCGCCTTGTTCGATATAGCCGAAGCCGGTTTCCGGGTGGTCGGGCTGGATGCCGAACGTCACCAGGTAGCCGGCTTCCGCCAGTTCGCGGGCCTGGGTGACGGCATCGGCGAAGGCGCTTTCATCAAGAATCAGATGGTCGGCGGGCAGGATCAGCAACTGCGCCTCGCTGCCGAAGTTTTCCTGTACATGCAGGGCGGCCACGGCGATGGCGGCGGCGGTGTTGCGCCCGAACGGCTCCAGCAACAGGTCAAGGGCCAGATGGGCCTTGTTGACCACGCGGTAGTCATCGAGGGTGCGAAACAGCAGGTCGCGGTTGGTCACCGTCAGCACGCTTTCCACGCCCGGCAGGTGACTGGCCCGCAGGAACGTCTTCTGCAGCAGGCTCTGGTCATCACGCATGCGCATGAAAGGCTTGGGCATGTTCTGCCGCGACACCGGCCACAGCCGGGTGCCCGAACCACCGGAAATGATGCAGGGAATCAAGCCGTTGAGGGTGTTCATCAATAGACTTCCTTGGTCGAAAGGACGGCCGGGACCGTCATGAAAACGATGTACAAGTCGAACCACACCGACCACTTCGAGATGTACTCCAGGTCGTACTCAACGCGTTTCTGGATTTTGAACAGGGTGTCGGTTTCACCACGATAGCCGTTGATTTGCGCCCAGCCAGTGATGCCCGGTTTTACCCGGTGGCGCGAGCTGTACTCGCTCACGGCAACTTCGTAGGGCACGCCGGCGGCCTTGGTCGCGGTGGCGTGCGGGCGCGGGCCGACCATCGACATGTTGCCCAGCAGCACGTTGAACAGCTGCGGCAGCTCATCGATGCTGGTCTTGCGAATGATCCGGCCCACGCGGGTGATGCGCGGGTCGCCGCGGGTGGTCTGGCGGTCGGCGTTGAAGTCGCTCATCTCGGCGTACATCGAGCGGAACTTGAACACCCGGATCACGTTGTCGTTGTAGCCAAACCGGTTCTGGCGAAACAGCACCGGGCCCTTGGAGTCGAGCTTGATGGCAATCGCCGTGATCAGCATGATCGGCGAGAGTGCCACCAGGCCCAGGGTTGCCAGGATCAGGTCTTCACAGCGCTTGATAAACGGCGACCAGCCCCGCAGCGGCACGTGGGAGGTGTTGAACATCAGGATGCCGCCGACATCGGTGATGCGGCTGTGGCCATAGCGCAGGGCCGCCATGTCGGGCACCAGCATGACGTTGACCGACATCTGCCGCAGGCGCTTCACCAGCCCGTTGATCCGCTGTTCGGCGGCCCAGGGCAGGGTAATCATCACCTGGTTGACCTGCTCGGAGCGGATCAGTTTTTCCAGGTCGCGCGTGTTGCCCAGCAGCGGCAGGTTGCTCAGTTCCTTGGGGATGCGCTCGGTGCGGTCGTCGATAAAACCGATCAGTCCGGAACGGATATCGCCGTTGCGCTGCAAGTGGTCGGCCACGTGCACGGCGGTGTCGGTGAAGCCGAGGATCACCGTGCGTTGCAGGTATTTGCCGCTGGCCATCAGGTTGCGGAACAGGCGCAGCATCACGATCCGCTCCAGCCCGAACAACGCAAGGCTAGTGATAAACCAGAACGCCAGGTTGCGCGGGCTCAACTGCGGGAACATCAGCAGAATCTGGTACATGAACAGCAGGATGCAAAAGGCCGCGGACCAGGCCACCAGCATGGTGCGAAACCGCAGGCGATTGCTGAACAGCTCCTCGGAGTAAACCCCCATGGCCTGGAACAGAATGATCGTCAGGATCGCGAAAAACAGCAGCAAGCCGAGAAAGTGCGCGCGCAGTTCGGGGGCCATCGGGTCTGGATAAAACAGCAGGATCAGTGCTGGAAAAACGGCGGTGAGGCCGTGCATCAATTTTACGAAAACAACAAAGAACTCAATGAAACCGGCCCGGGTCAAAAACAGGCTGTCGACTGACGACTTCTCGCGCATAAAAACATCCCTCATTGCACACCAGGGCTTCCTTGTTCGGCTGCTCATCCATAAAGGCAGGGCTTGCTTTATAAGTGGCGCCAGACGAACGGTTACTTCGCTGGGTAATACGCAATTACCTATCTATCTGCAGGGAATTTGCGGGGTAATGGCTAAATGATGGTTCCCTTTTCGTCGCTCGTCAAGGTTTTGACTATTTTATAAGACCTTCGGTCTAGACACGTCAGGTACTCTTCCGCGTGACAGTTTGTTGACTGTCTTGGTCGGATTTCCGGGTTTTCCCGGAACAAAATGCTGGCGTTTTGGAGTGTAGGAACAAATTTAGGAAATTTCCTGCGGCTGAGGAAAACCTTTTTTTGACGGAGGTCGGATGCGGGGTTTTTCGGGGACAAGCGACGAGTGGTGAGGACGTGAGTCCGTCACCACATTGAGGCGGTACTAGCCTTAAAAATTGCCTTTCAAACTGACAGTGAAGTTGCGCGGTTCGCCGTAGAAATTACCCCAGTCGGCCGTTCCCACCGTCTGATAGTAATTTTTGTCGAAGAGATTGTTACCGTTCAGCGCCACCGTCCATGTGTCATCAACCCGGTACGCCAACCGCGCATTCCATACCGCATAACCGGCTTGTTCCAGTTTGATGCCTTGAATTCGGTAGTTGCTGCTCTGGGCGTTGACGCCGGTGCCGACGCTCCATTTCGACAGTGTGCCGTCCAACTGATAATCGCCCCACAAGCGCAGCATGTGTCGCGGCACGTAGCTGTTTGCGACCGCGCCAATTGCGGCGCTGTTGATGTTGTTGAGATTCTTGGTCTGGGTGTAGGTGTAGCCGCCCGCCACTTGCAAGCGTTCCAGCAACTCGCCACTCAACTCGGCTTCGACACCTTGTGCGCGAACCTTGCCAGTGTCGGTGTAGCAATAGCCGTCTGCCGAGGTACCGCATTGGGTGGTGTAGTCGGTTTCGGCGGCGTTTTTCTCGATAGCGCGGAACAATGCCAGCGAGCTGTTGAGGCGCCCCTCAAACCATTCGCCCTTGATGCCCAGCTCGTAGTTTTCGCCGATTTTGGGCTTGAGGGCGGCGCCGGTCACCGTGGCGTTGGAGCTTTGTGGCTGGAAGATATCGGCGTAGCTGGCGTACACCGAAAGGTTGTCGTCGAGGTCATAGATCACCGCGGCGAACGGCGTGACTTCACCGGTTTCCTTGGTGCGTGCATCCTGCAGGGCCCATTCGCCCCAGGCGAGGTTATTCGACTGGCGGCGGTTTTCGAACCAGCTGACGCGACTGCCGAGCACCACCATCAATGGCTCGGCCAGCCTCAGGCGCAAAGTGGCGTAGGTACCGTACTGGGTGGCGGTTTCCTTGACGGTGCCGCCCCGGTACATGTTGGGCCAGAAGGTATCGTTGGCGGGCTGCGGGAAGTGGTGGTTGGGCAGGAAGATACTTTGCCGGTCGGGCAGGCTGCGGATCGCGTAGACATCGTCCTGGGTGCCACGGCTGCCATTGGCGCCGATGATGAGTTCATGCTGCAAACCGAACGCTTCGAACTTACCGTCCAGGTAGGCATCCAGTCCGAAATCCCGGTGGTCGTAGTCAAACAGCGCGGCGTACATCTCGGCGGTTGGCGCCGGGTCACCGTACTTCACGGTGCCTTGGCTGGCGGCGTATTTGATGTCTTGCAGGTTGCGGCTGTTCACCGCCGTGACCTTGAGTTGCCAGTCGTCGTTGAAGTGGTGGGTGAGGTCGGCAAACAGCGTAGTGCGTTGGCTCTGCCAGTCGTTCCAGGCCTGGCCCAGGCAGGTGGAACGGCTCAGGCCGATGCTCTTGCCGTCGCTGTAGCGCGGCACGCCGCCCCAGCAGGGCGTTGCATCGACATCTTCGTAGCTGGCACCGATGCCCAGGGTGGTGTCAGGCGAGAGGTCAACATCCAGTGCGAGGTAGACAGCTTGGTCCTGGCGCTTGGAGACGTCCATGTACGAGCCACGGTTCTGTTGGCTGACCACGGCGCGGCCGCGTACGGTGCCGCTGTCATTGAGCGGGCCGCCGGTATCGACGTCGGCGCGGTAGTTGTCCCAGGTGCCGGCAGACAGCGACAGGCTGGTGGTGGGTTTGTCTTGTGGCCGCTTGCGCACGAAGTTCACCGCACCACTGGCGGTGCCGGCGCCCTTTAGCATGCCGGCCGCACCCTTGAGCACTTCCACCCGGTCATAGATCGCCATGTTGGCGGTGAAGCTGTCGGCCTGTACGTAGTCTTTGCCGATGTCCAACGGCACACCGTCGAACTGGTATTGGCCGAGCATCTTGAAACCACGGGAATAGAAATACTTGCCACCCATAGGTGAGTCGTAGGTGGTGATGCCCGGGGTGTGTTCCAGTAATTGATCGATGGTGGTGATGTTCTGGTCGTCGATCAGCTTGCGGGTCATGACGCTGACCGATTGCGGTGTTTCCCGCAGGCTGTGGGCGCCCTTGCCGATGGTCACTGCGCCGGTGGTGTAGGAACCGCTGCCGTCAGTGGTGACGCCGAGGTGTTCGCCGGTCACGGTGGTGGCACCCAGGTTCAGCGCGCCGGTGTCCGCGACTTGCGGCAACAGCAGCCAGGTGTTGTTGCTCTGGCGTTGGGCTTGCAAACCCTGGCCCTGGATCAATTGGCTCAAGGCCTGTTGGCTGTCCAGTGCGCCGTTGAGGCCGGGGCTGGTCTTGCCGGCGACGCTGGTGGCGTCATAGGACAGGCTGATACTCGCCTGGCGCGCAAACTGGTCGAGCACCGTGGCCAATGGGCCGGGTGCGATGTTCCAGTCACGGGCCTGGGTGTCGCTGACAGGCGTTTGCGCCATGACCGCCAGGGGCAGGGCGCTGCCGTTCAGGCAGGCACCGAGCAGGGCGGCGTGCACCGCATGCTTGAGGGGAGAACGCTTGGAGGGGAACGCTTGCATGACCGCGGAATGCTCCTGAAGGAAGTGGACAGAATCGGCCTGTTGATCGGCCTTTCCTTACAGGTCGAGCGAAGATGAGAATTCACCTCATTTATTTTCGGAAGGTCATGCACGAGCGGCGACGGTCACCCAATAACGGCTGCGATAGGTGATGTTCACCGACAGTGCCTGTGCCACCAGGGTCAGGACCTGATCGGTATCGTCCAACTGGTAAGTCCCGGACACACGCAGGCCGGCGACCGCTTCGCTGCAGCGCACCAGCCCAGTGCGGTAACGGCTCAGCTCCGCGAGGAAATCGTCCAGACGCATGTTGTGAGCGCTGATCACACCGTCGCTCCAGGCCCAGGGATCCAGGCCCGTGGTGGCGGGTGGACGCAAGCCGTTTCGATCAAACAGCATTTGCTCGCCGGGCTGTATCACCCCACGTGCGCTGGCCTGATGGCTGTCGGCGAATACCGCGACGCTGCCTTTTTGCACGGCGAGCAAGGTGCCGTGGGGCTCCTCGCGCACCATGAACCGGGTGCCCAAGGCGCGCAGATAACCGTCGCGGGTTTGCACCCAGAAGGGCCGTGGCGCGCTACCGTCGGCGCCCATGTCGATCAGGATTTCACCCTGGCGCAACTGCACCAGACGCCTTTCGGTGTTGAAGACTGTGTCGATGGCGCTGGCACTGTTGAGCTGGATACGGCTGCCATCGTCGAGGGCGACCCAACGCCGCTCTCCGGTGGCGGTGCGGTAGTCGGCCAGCAGGCCGGGCAATGGCGTGTAGTCGCGGCCGAACCATGTCAGCCCTGCGGCACCGGCGAACAGCCCGAGCAACTTCAACCCTTCACGGCGGCTGATGCGTTGGCGGGCACCTTGCAAGGCATGGCGGCCGACCTGTGCCGGCAACTGCGCAAACTCGTCACTCATCGACGAGACCCGTTGCCAGGCCTGCTGGTGGTCGCCACTGGTTTCAAGCCAGCGTTCGAAGGCGGCCGTAGTGGCGTCATCGGCAATATTGAACCGCAGCTTGATCATCCACTGGATCGCCTGGTCCACCAATGGCGGATTAGCCTTCGGCATAACGCAACCGATAACAGGCATGCAGTGCCTTGGCCAGGTCGCGTTCCACGGTGGCCTTGGACACCCCCAGGCGCAGGGCGATCTTTTGGCAGGTCAGGCCGTCCAGTTGCGCCAGCAAAAACGCTTCGCGCACCCGTGGCTTGAGTTGGTCCAGCAGGCGGTCGATGCGCTCCAGGCTGTCGAGGATCAGCAGGCGGGTTTCTTCCGACGGCACCTCGACTTGCGGGAAATGCGCGAGACTCTCCAGATAGGCACGCTCCAGTTCGCGGCGGCGATACTGGTCGATCATCAGGCTGCGGGCGATGCTGCTCAGGTAGGCCCGGGGTTGCAGCAAGGCTTGCTGCTTGCGCGCATTGAGCAGGCGCACGAAGGTTTCCTGCGCCAGGTCGGCGGCGTGCTCACGGCAGCCCGTACGCCGGCTCAACCAGCCGCGCAGCCAGGAATGATGGGCATGGTAGAGCTGGCCGATGGCGGCATGATCCAGTGGGTGGTCGCTCGACATGGGCATCCTGGCGCGGGCGTCTTAATTGATAACGGTTCGCATTCTATGCGTTGGCCAGAGGATTGGGCAATCGTTGCCGTGTGGATTTGGCCGGATGCACAAACCCACACAGGCTTGACGGGGTTGCGGCTAAGCCTTGCGCAGGTGCAAACACTCAATCGAGCGGTCGACGGTGGTCTTGGCAATTTCCAGCAAATGCCACACCGCCAGCAACTTTGCCCGCTCGGGGCTTTGCAGCAGTTCGCCGCAGTCGAGGGCGGTGGCCGAGGCGCTGCTGAGCAGGCTGGCAGTGTAGAGCAGGGAGTCTTCGAAGCTCAGGTCTTCGTTGACGGTATGGAAGCCCTGGGAGGGCAGGTAGTGTTCGAGGGCGCGATTGAAGGCAGCGCGGTTTTTGAGCAGGTCGATGGGTGGGTCGGGGACGGGTTTATTCATGGTGTAACTCCTTTTCGGTTAAGGAGCCGACCCCTTCGCGACTAAACGTAGGGTGGCGGCTGTACGCAGGTTAGTCGACCGGCCGAAAAGGAAAAACCGGCGCACCCGAAGGTGCCCTGCGCACAGCCACCATAAAACCTCATGATGGGACATGCGCCTTTTCGGATCCGGGCGACTAAACCCGATCACTGATGAGCAGTGACGGGGCGAAGACTAGCCACCGGTCCCGCAGGCACAAGGCCGAAAGATTGTCTCGGAAATGTCCCGCAAATCAAAGGGATTTACCCTGCTGGCCCTTTATTCATATCCGAATTGCCTCGCGAATTTTCCCCAAGGCTATTCTCAACGTCGCCAAATCAATCGACCCCAGCGCCACCCGCAACGCATGCGGCACATGGGCCGTACAGGCAAACGGCTCGGCACTGGTGACCCGCACACCCTGGCCCTCAAGCGCAGCCACCACTGCATCCGCCCGCAGACCTTCCGGCAACACCAGCCACAGGTAATACGACGCCGGATGCGCAATCACCTCACACCCTCGCAAGACCTCCCGGGCCAGCGCCTGGCGTTGGCGCGCATCCTGGCGCTTGTGCTCTTCCAGTGCATCCACTGCGCCGGATTCTATCCAGCGGCACGCCAGGTTCACCGTGAGCGTCGGCGTGCTCCAGGTCGAGACACGGATCGCTTGCTCCAGCGCCGGCACCCACGCCTTGGGCGCGACGATAAACCCCACCCGCAACCCCGACGCCACACTCTTCGAAAGGCCAGACACATACACCGTGCGCAGCGGCGCATAAGTAAACAACGGCTTCGGTGCGGGCTCGGCGAGAAAGGCGTAGGCGCCGTCTTCGATCAGTAGAAAATCGTAGCGTTCAGCCAACGCTGCAAGGCGCTCCCGGTCGGCTTCACCCATCACTGTGCCCAGCGGATTGTGCAACGTGGGCATGCAATAAAAAGCCCGCACCGGGCGCCGTTTGCACAAAGCCTCCAGCGCATCCAGATCCGTATGCCCAGCCGGTTGCGGCAGCGGCTCCAGGTCGATGCGCTGGGACTGGGCCAGGGTTTTCAACCCGGGATACGTCAGCGCATCCACCGCCAATACATCCCCCGGTTGCAGCAGCGCCATCAGGCTGACGGCGAGGCCTTGTTGCGCACCGTTGACGATCAGCACTTGCTCGCCACTCACGCGAATCTGCCGATTGCGCAGGTGCCGCGCGGCGGTCTGTCGTTCATGGGCGCGGCCACCCTGCGGGGCGGAATGCAGCAGCGCATCGAGGTCGCCCGAGGCGGCAATGGCACGCAAACCGTCGCGCAGCATCTCGGCCTGGCCCGGCAACGAGGGGTAGTTGAGGCTCAGGTCCACGGTGCCCGGTTGCAGCGGTTGTTGCACCAGGCCCATGCCCCGCAGCAACGTGGTGTCGCGCACAAACGTCCCGCGTCCCGGTTCACCCACCACCAGGCCGCTGGCCTCCAGTTCGCTGTACACCCGCAAGGCAGTGGCGAGGGCGATGCGATGGCTGTTCATCAGGCTACGCAGGGTCGGCAACTGGGTGCCCGGCGGCAACTGTCCGGCGCGAATCCGCGTGGCCAGTTCATCGACGATCAGTTTGTAGCGAACCTGAGCCATGGTGCGTTCCTGTGCAAAGTGTATCTAGATCAATTTTTTGTTTGTATCAGGTGGGCTGATTAATCTACAGGCTTTCCCGGCGGATGGCTTGAGCATGATCGACCTCGCAACCCTGGCTGTGTTCTCTGGCGCAGTCCTGCTGCTGTTGTTATCCCCGGGCCCGAACATGGCCTTCGTCATCAGCCACGGTGTGACCTATGGCTGGCGTGGCGGGGTGGCATCCGGGTTGGGCATCAGCGTGGCGGACCTGCTGCTCACGGCGCTGACCGCAACCGGCGTGACCGCTCTCGTCGCCAGCTGGCCGCCGGCCTTCGACCTGATTCGCTACGCCGGGGTGTTGTACCTGCTGTGGCTGGTGTTCAAGACCCTGCAGAAAACGCCCGCCCTGGACACGGCCCACGTCAGCCGCGTGCCGCTGGGCCGGGTGTTTGTGCGGGCCATGCTCAACAGTTTGCTCAACCCCAAGGCGCTGCTGTTTTTCATGGTGTTCCTGCCGCAATTCGTCAGCCCCGAGGCGGGCCCCATCGCGCTGCAACTGGTGCAACTGGGGATCATCCTGACGCTGATCAGCGGTGTGTTTCATGCCGTGCTGGGGATTTTTGGCGGGGCGGTTAGCCGGTTTTTTGCCGGCAAACCGGGGAGCGCAGGCTTACAGAAATGGGGCCTGGCAACCGTGCTGATGGTGCTGGCCGTGCGCTTGGCATTGATGTCTCGCCCGACGTGAAACATCACTCATAAAAGGACGTTACCCATGTACATCGCAGCCTTTATCTACAAGCCCGGCGAACGGGATGACGAGTTCCAGCGCCTCACGAATCTGATCGACGCACTGGCAGCAAGGCTGCCGGGATACGTGGGGGCCGAGTCGTGGCGTTCGGCGGATGGCGGGTTGATCAACGCCAGTTATTACTGGCGTGACGAGGCCTCCATTCGCGCCTTTGCCAGCCACCCGACCCACCTGGAAGCCAAGCGCCTATACCGCCGCTGGTACGGCGGTTATCACGTGGTGATTTCCAAAGTGGAACGGGCGTATGGGGACGGCACGATCGGGCATCTGGTGCCCGCCGACCGCCACGGGCGGGCGAACGCTTAACCCAACCTGGCCGCCGCCCGTGCCACGATTTCACCCCGGGTCTTGCGCGACTCGGCGGTGCGCTTGCGGGCTTCCTCCAGTACATGTGGCGGTGCGGTTTCCGGCCGGCCAGCATTGAACGGCGGCGCCGGGGCGTACTCAATCTGCAACTGCACCAGTTGCGCCGCCGCCTCGCTGTACAGCTCGGCGGCCAGGGTCAGGGCAAAGTCGATCCCGGCGGTAATCCCGCCACCGGTCAACAGGTTGCCGTCACGCACCACGCGCTCCTGCACCGGGATCGCACCGAGCGGTGCGAGCAGGTCGTGGTAGGCCCAGTGAGTGGTCGCGCGACGCCCGCGCAGCAAGCCCGCGGCACCCAGCACCAGGGAGCCGGTGCACACCGATGTCACATAGCGCGCGGTCTGGGCCTGTGTCTTGAGAAACGCCAGGGTCTGCTCATCCTCCATCAATGCCCCGACGCCAGAACCGCCGGGCACGCAAATCACATCCAGCGTCGGGCACTCGTCATAAGTGGTGCTGGGGGTAAATACCAAGCCGGTGCTGGAGGTGACCGGCGCGAGGTCCTTCCACACCAGATGCAGCTTCACATCCGGCAGCGATCCCAACACGTCGTAGGGCCCGGTGAGGTCCAGTTGCTGGATGCCGGGGAACAACAAAAAGCCGATCTGCAAGGTCATGGGGACTGCTCCTGATAAAGGGATGGACGGCTTCACTCTAGTCACCTAGGCTTTGGCGCATACGCCATTGAGCCCACGAATTACGCCAACATGCCCAGAATCATCAACGTGCTCGCCTTTCCCAATGTGCAGGTGCTCGACGTCACCGGGCCCTTGCAAGTATTTGCCTCGGCCAATGACCTGGCGCGCCAGCAGGACTTGCCGTTGCCCTATGCGGTCAGTGTGATCGCCGCGCAGGCCGAGCCGGTGATGACCTCGGCGGGCCTGGCCCTGGTGGCCGAGCCACTGCCGCCTGCCGATGCTCCGTGCGACACACTGGTGATTGCCGGCGGCTGGGGGGTGTACGGCGCCGCCGAAGACCCGGCGCTGGTGGACTGGGTTCGGCAAAAAGCCACCCAGGCCCGGCGCATGACCTCGGTGTGCACTGGCGCCTTTCTGCTGGCCGCCAGCGGTTTGCTCGACGGCCGCCGCGTGGTGACCCACTGGACGCGCTGCGAAGAACTCGCGCGCAAGTACCCACAGCTGACGGTGGAGGCCAATCCGATTTTCATCCAGCAGGGCAACCTGTGGACCTCCGCCGGCGTGACCGCCGGTATCGACTTGTGCCTGGCGCTGGTGGAGGAGGACCTGGGTCGCGCCGTGGCCCTGGAAGTGGCGCGGCACCTGGTGGTGTTTCTCAAGCGCCCCGGTGGGCAATCGCAGTTCAGCGTGACGTTGTCGCTGCAAAAGGGCGGTAGCCGTTTTGCGGAGCTGCACGCCTGGATCGCCGAACACCTGACCCTCGATTTGAACGTTGCCACACTGGCCGCCCAGGCGGGCATGAGCGAGCGCAGCTTCGTGCGCCACTACCGCGCCGAAACCGGCCAGACGCCGGCGAGGGCCGTCGAATTGATCCGTGTGGAAACCGCCCGCCGGCAATTGGCGGACGGCAGCGCGTCGATCAAGCGCATCGCCGTGCACTGCGGCTTTGGCTGCGAAGAAACCATGCGCCGCAGCTTCCTGCGAGCGGTATCGATCACACCCCAGGCCTACCGTGAACGGTTTTCCTCACCCGGTTGAGGTCGAGCCTGTTTGAACGAATAGGTACGTTTTTGTATCAAGGTGCTATGTTACTCACAGTCCATTGCGCAGTGTCTTGATCCCAGGCCTCTACGTCGCGGTTTTGAACCTTCCCGGCGTGCGCACAGCTCATGAATTCACTACCTCCTGTCCTTGTCGAACTACGCGCGGCGACCGCTGCGCTGCACCGACGCCTCGACACTCGGCTGCCTTTTTCCCGCATGGACCTGGCGTTGTACCGCGAGTTGATGAGCACCTACTACGGCTTCTATCAACCGCTGGAGCGCGCCCTGGCGCCGTGGGGCGAGATCATCCCGGACCTGGAGTGGGGGCGGCGCAGCAAAACTCCGTACTTGCAGGCGGATTTGCGGGCGCTGGGCCTGGAAAACCTGCAGATCGACGCCTTGCCGATATGTCCCGAACTGCCCGCCATCACCAACGTGGCCCAGGCCTTGGGCGCCCTCTATGTGCTGGAAGGCGCCACCCTCGGCGGCCAGGTGTTGCGCGACCTGATCGAGATCAAGATTGGCGTGGGCTCCACCAATGGCGGCGCGTTCATGAATGTGTACGGGGCCGAGACCAGCGCCCTGTGGCAGCGCTTTATGGCGTGCCTTGACCCGCTGCGAACCGCGTACGAGCGCGTGGAGGCGGTGAAGGTCGCCGAGTCGACCTTCCTGTGTTTCGAGCAGTGGCTGGACCGCTGCGGGGTGCTGCGATGACCACGGTCGATACGCTGATCGACGATTGCGCCAGCGAGCCCATCCATATCCCCGGCTCGATCCAGCCTCACGGGTTGTTGTTGACGCTGAGCGAACCGGCGCTTGAGGTGCTGCAAGCCAGCAGCAACCTGAGCGTCGCGCTGGGCCTGGACGCGCAACGCCTGTCGGGCCAGGCGCTGGCCAGTGTGCTGGGCAGCGAAGCGGCAGTACAGGTGAGTCGTGCCCTGGCAGACCTGGACGCCTTTGAGGAGGACGTGCATCAACTGACGCTGGATGGCTACGCCTACGACATCCTGCTGCATCGTCATCAAGGCCTGCTGTTTCTCGAACTGGAGCGGAGCCTCACGCTTGAGCACAGCGCTGTGAAGCAGCTGTCCCGAACGCTGCGCCGCTTGCAGTCGGCGAAGACGCTCGACAGCTTGTACCAGATCAGCGTGACCGAGATTCGTAGCCTCACCGGTTATGACCGGGTCACCTTGTACCGCTTCGAGCAGGAAGGCCACGGCAAAGTGATTGGCGAGGCCCTCAGCGACGGCATGCAGCCGTACCTGGGATTATGTTTTCCCGCGTCGGACATCCCGCCCCAGGCCCGCGAGCTGTACCGGCTGAACTGGATCCGCGCGATTCCCGACGCCGAGTACCAGCCGGTGCCGATCCTGCCGGCCCTGCGCCCCGACAACGGCCAGCCCCTGGACCTCAGCTTCGCCGTGTTGCGCAGCGTGTCCCCGGTGCACTGCCATTATTTGAAGAACATGGGCGTGCGTTCCTCCATGAGCATTTCGCTGCTCAAGGACGACCAGCTCTGGGGCCTGATCACCTGTGGTCACCGTGAGCCGTTGCGCGTGCCCCATGAACTGCGCACGGCGTGCACCAGCATCGGCCAGTTGTTGTCGATGCAGATCACGTTGCTCCAGGAGCAGCAGGAGCGCCGCCAACAACGTGACAAGGCCGCCATGGTCGAAGAGTTGGTCGCCGCCATGACCGCGGACCAGTGCGATGTGATGGAAAGCCTGTTGCCCTATGCGCAAACGCTGCTGAACCTGACCGCCGCCGGTGGCCTGGCGATACGGGTGGAAGAGCGCCTGCATGTGTTCGGCGTTTGCCCTGCACGTGCTGAAATCCACGCCTTGTACCAGTGGGTGCGCGGACAGGGCAAAGGCGTGGTGCACAGCCATCAATTGTCGGTGGACTTTCCCCCGGCGGCGGCCTACCAGGCCCATGCCAGCGGCCTGTTGGCGTTCTGCCTGCCCAAGCCGGTGGACAACGCGGTGATGTGGTTTCGCCCGGAGGTCCAGTCCTCGGTGGAGTGGAGCGGCCAGCCGGTCAAACATCAGGAACCGGGCAGCACGACCTTGAGCCCGCGCCTGTCGTTTGAGTTGTGGAAGCAGCAGGTCGACGGCAAGGCGCTGTATTGGTCGCTGTCGGAGCTACAGGCGGTGGAGAGCCTGCGGCGCAATGCCCTGGAGCATGACCTGGCGCGCCAGGTGCAACGCGAACATGCTGCGGTGCGGGCGCGTGACGAGCTGGTGGCGGTGGTCTCCCATGACCTGCGCAGCCCGCTGACCATCCTGCTGATGCAATGCGGCATGATGCGCAGCATGGTGCCCGCCGAGGACAACAAGGCGAACCGGCGCCTCTCCACCGCGATTGAAACCATGCAAAACGCCACCGCCCGCATGAACACGCTGCTGGAAGACCTGATCGATATTTCGCGCATCGAGGCCGGGCGCTACAGCGTTTCGCTGCAACGGCTCGATGTGGCGGCAACCCTGGACCAGATCTGTTCGATGTGGCAACCGCTGGCGGCTGCCAAGGGTGTGGACCTGACTTGGCGCTCAGTGGACGGGCTGAGTGCCCAGGCCGACCCGGAGCGCTTGTTCCAGGTGTTTTCCAACCTGCTGGGCAACGCCCTGAAATTCACCCCGCTGGGCGGAGTGATCGAGGTGATTGCCGAGGCGGCGGGGGACGAAGTGCTGTTTCGGGTATGCGACAACGGCATCGGCATCGACCCGGCGCAACTGCCGTATATTTTCGACCGCTACTGGACCTCACGCGAGGGCAACCCCACCGGCAGCGGGCTGGGGTTGTACATCTCCCACGGCATCGTCGAAGCCCACGGCGGCACCCTGTGGGCTGAAAGCGTGGTGGGGGAGGGCAGCGTGTTCAGCTTCAGGATTTCGGCTGGGGGCTGAGGCTCAGCAGCTCGAAGATCGCCTCAAGGGTTGCCTGGGGCGCCTCCTGGGGAATGTTGTGGCCCACGCCGGCCAACACCTCGCGCCGATAAAACCCGCTGAAATTTTCCAGGTCGTCATCTTCGACCGGAGCCGGACCTACGCCGTCATCAGCGCCGCACAACGAGATGCTCGGTACTGAAATCGGCGGTGGCTGCACCAGGGCCTGCTCGATGCTTTCCAGCGCCGGGTCACCCGGTGCGTACATGAAGCGGTGCCGGTAGGAATGGACCACCACCTCGACAAAATCCGGGTTATCAAACGAGGGCGCTGTCTTGCCATACAGGCTCGGCCCTTCGGCCCAGGACGGCGACCAGAGCGCCCACAGCAACTGGCAGAACTCACGCCGGTTGGCGGTCAGTCCGTCGACACCCCGTTGGGTATGAAGGTAAAACTGATACCACAGCCGATGCTCTGTTTCCGGCGCCCGAGGCTTGGTCGACGCAGCGATATCCTGAATGTTGTAGCCATCGCCCGTCACCAGGCCGCGCACCCGTTCAGGCCAAAGCGTCGCAACGATACACGCCGCGCGTCCGCCCCAGTCATAGCCCACCAGCGTGGCTTTTTCGATGGACAGGGCATCCATGAAATCCAGCAAATCCTTGGCCAGCGCTGCTTGTTGGCCGGAGCGCATCACCTGATCGTTGATAAAGCGCGTCGGGCCATAGCCGCGCAGGTATGGCACCAATACCCGGTAGCCACGTGCGGCGACCACCGGGGCGATCTCGTCATAGCCGCGAGGATCATAGGGAAAGCCGTGCAGCAGGATCACCACCTCGCCGCCTTCCGGGCCATGGGCTTCGTAGGCGATATCGAGCATGGGCGTGCGGATTTGGAGGGTGGGCATGGAGGCTCCAAGGGTGGAGGGAAAGTGTTGGAACTGTAGACCAAGCGGGTTACCGAGTGTGGTTCGAAAGGCTGCAATTGCTTGACTTGTCTAGACCGGCCTGGCGCAAGCCGATGCAATTACCCCAAGGGTCGCGCACCTGGCACATCCACTCGCCGCCCTCGACTTCCATTGGCCCGCGATACAACGTGGCGCCTAACGTGACCAGTCGCTGTACCTCGTGAAGCAGGTCCGTCACCCGCCAATACACCACCGACCCGGCCGCGCCGCTGGCGACCTTGTTGTCTGCATTCACGATTTCGAGGGCAACGCCGTCCACGTCCAAGTGACCGAAATCGTCGGGCTCATGGTAGATGCGCGTGGCGGTAGGGAAGGCCGCGGCGTACCACTCCGTGGCGGCACGCCAGTCGGGGACGTGAATCAGGATGGAGATAATGGGCATCAACCGAACAATACCTGCTGCCAATGGGTTTCACTGATGATAGCGATCGGAATACCGCTATTTCTTAACTCGACGGCTTTTTTGATCTTCGTTCCATATGAGCTATGGAGCCATTGTTCATTACCAACGCTCCCGACCACGAGAAAATGAACCTTCTTGCTCACCGAGTTACCGATAAGGCCGCCGCGTTCTACGACAAGTAACTCACATTCCTTGCGAGGCCCGTACGCCATGACACCGGTAAACAAAAAAGTCCGGTCCTGCCACTCCAGTGTCGGAGCCGGATTGTTCAGCGGCAGGCTGCTGACAGCAGAGGGGCGCTGAGGTGACCCCACCGAGATACCGGAAAACTGATGCAGCATTTCCAACAGTTCTGCGGACTCTTCCGCGTCGAGAACACCGTCACTCAACATGCTGGCAAGGCGCTGATAAAGAATGTTTACCACCGGGTCTTCCAACTGGAGCAGATGGGTTTCTATCCAGGTCTTTAGAAACGCTGCTTCCATCTGATTGATGTTTCCGTCGGCGACCAGGCCGGCAGTGACGCCGAGTAATGCGTCGGCAGAGCGCCGATCAATACGCGCCTTGTGGAAGAGGTGACTGCGTTCGAATTCCTGATGAAGATCGGTCATGCGTCCATGCTCCTTAAGTCAGTGCTTTGCCAGGTCTCGGTCCAGCTCAGCATGGGCCGAAGGTTTCGCGTTGATGGTGAAACCGATATACACACATGTTGTGATGTTTGCCAAATAACCTGTGGCGAGGGAGCTTGCTCCCGTTGGGCTGCGCAGCAGCCCCGGGTTTTGTTGAATGTGTTCTTTGAGTTAGATGGCGTTGAGCTTTTTGGGCCGCTTCGCGCCCCCGCGGGAGC
>NZ_JBSVWQ010000031.1:0-45988 GCF_054071215.1 Pseudomonas sp. SDO5522_S412
TCAGTTGATGCATCCAGTGGCTGATTCACCGCATTCGCGAGCACGCCCGCTCCCACAGTTGGAGCCGGTTCCTACAGTTATTACGCTATTTACGGGTTAACCGATGTTATTCAACCAAGCCTCACGCCTGGCCAAGATCACCAGCCCCCTGGGGCCGGATGTGCTGCTGCTCAATGAAATGGGTGGCGGCGAAGAGCTGGGTCGGCTGTTCAATTTCGAACTGCAGCTGACCTCGCTGGACGCCAACATCGACCTCAACCAGTTGCTGGGCAAGCCCATGAGCCTGAACCTGCAACTGGCGGACGGTGGCGAGCGGCACTTCCACGGCATCGTCGCCCGCTGCAGCCAGAACATCGACCAGGGCCAGTTCGCCAGCTATCAGGTGACTTTGCGCCCGTGGTTGTGGCTGCTGAGCCGCACCTCCGACTGCCGGATTTTCCAGAACCTGAGCATCCCGCAGATCATCAAGCAGGTGTTTCGCGACCTGGGTTTTTCCGACTTCGAAGACGCCTTGAGCCGCCCGTACCGCGAGTGGGAATACTGCGTGCAGTACCGCGAGACCAGCTTCGATTTCGTCAGCCGCCTGATGGAACAGGAAGGCATCTACTACTTCTTCCGCCACGAGCAGGACCGCCACGTGCTGGTGCTGGCCGATGCCTACGGTGCCCACGCCAACGTGCCCGGCTACGCCTCGGTGCCTTACTACCCCAAGGACGAGCAGCAGCGCGAACGCGACCATATGCACAACTGGCACCTGGCACAGGAAGTACAGCCCGGCTCCCTTGAGCTCAACGACTACGACTTCCAGCGCCCCAGCGCGAGCATCGACGTGCGCTCGGCCATGCCGCGCCCGCACACCGCCGGCGACTACCCGCTGTACGACTACCCCGGCACCTACGTCAAAAGCGAAGACGGCGAACACTACGCCCGCACCCGCATCGAAGCCCTGCAAACCCTGCACGAACAAGTGGAGTTCAGCGGCAACGCCCGGGGCCTGGGTTCCGGCCACCTGTTCAGCCTCACCGGCTTCAGTCGCCGCGACCAGAACCGCGAATACCTGATCGTCGGCGCCCGCTACTACATCTCCCAGGAAAGCCTCGAAAGCGGCGGTGGCGCGCCTTCGGCGCAGTTCGAAAGCACCCTTACCTGCATCGACGCGCAACAGAGTTTCCGCCCGCTGGCCAACACCTACCGGCCCATCGTCAAAGGCCCGCAGACCGCGCAGGTAGTGGGCCCCAAGGGCGAAGAAATCTGGACCGACCAATATGGCCGGGTCAAGGTGCATTTCTATTGGGACCGCCACGACCAGTCCAACGAAAACAGCTCATGCTGGATTCGCGTATCGCAGTCCTGGGCCGGAAAAAACTGGGGCTCGATGCAGATTCCACGGATCGGCCAGGAAGTGATTGTGAGCTTCCTGGAAGGCGATCCCGACCGGCCGATCATCACCGGCCGCGTGTACAACGCCGAGCAGACCGTGCCTTACGATCTGCCGGAAAACGCCACCCAAAGCGGGATGAAAAGCCGCTCCAGCAAAGGCGGCACGCCGGCCAACTTCAATGAAATCCGCATGGAGGACAAGAAGGGGTTGGAGCAGTTGTACATCCATGCCGAGCGTAATCAGGACATCGTGGTGGAGGTGGATGAAAGTCATTCGGTGGGGCATGACCGGAACAAGAGTATTGGGCATAACGAGACGGTGACGATTGGCTCAAACCGCCTGCGGGTCGTGCGCAACAACGACACCGTGATTGTGGGCGGGGCCAAGTCCGACAGCGCCGCCACGACCTACACCGTCGAGGCTGGCGACAGTATTCGCCTGGTGTGCGGCGACAGTGTGATTGAGCTCAAGGCTGGCGGAGACATCAACCTGACCTGTGGCTCGTTCAACCTGTTTTCCACCGGCAGCAGCAAAATCCAGACGAAGGGCAAACTGGATATCAACCTTGGCAGCGACAAGGGCACGGTGCCCGGCGCCCAAGGCGTGCAAAGCACGATCAAGTCCGCCGTCGAATCAAAATTTCCCGGCAAGCCCGGCGCCGGTCAATAACGAGATTTCTCCACGATGAATTACCTGATCAACGAAGCCCAATTCACCCTGCCCGATGCAGAGGTACAGGACACCTCAATCAATATCCTCAAGTTCGCCAAGCTGGGCACCACCCTGGTGGTGAGTCGCAGCCCGTTGGCAGATGGCGAGACCTTGCAAAACAACTTCGAGGGCCAGCTGAAAAAGCTCGAACAGCAGGTCAAGGACCTTCGTTATTCGCCGGCGCAAGCCATCAAGGTGGGGCCGGCGCAGGACATCGACGCCTTTGAAGTGCAGAACCGTTTCAACAAAGGCAGCGACAATATTTACCAATATCAGTTGGCAATGCAGATACCCGGCACACGCAACCTGATCGCCTTGAGCTACGTCAAGACCCAGCCCCTGGGACCTGCCGAGGCGGCACATTGGGCAACGCTCAAGAACACGCTCAACTTTGCCGTCACCCCCTGAGCAGAGTCTGAACAATGAGTGAAGACCTCTGGGCTGCCCGCGAAGGCGACGCACTGCTGCACACCTCGGTGATGGCCGATATTCTCGGCGGCGTGCTGGAAGTGGCCGCCTATGCCGCACTCACTACCGTGGGCTGCCTGGCCGTTGCAGGGGCGGTTTTCCTCGCGACCGGTGCGACCATCGCCACAGGCGGCGTTGCATTGGTCTTGGTAGTGGGGGCAGTCGTTGGGATCACCGCAGGGCTCACAGGGGCTGACCTGAAAATATCCAGTTGGTGCGAGTCCGCCACCAACTGGGTGTTCCCGCCGGTGATTGATGCCTTCATCACCAGCGGTTCGGACAACGTCTTCATCAATGGCAAAAAAGCTGCCCGCGCCGCAGGCAAGATGACTGCGGTTCCGGTCGCACCCAGCGAACCGCCAGCCCCCAGCTTCCTGGACATGGCCGGGGAGTTTTTCTCACAGATGTGGCGCCCGACCGTCGCCTCCCCCGCCCCCGGCACCGAGCCTTGCCCGCTGGACACCGTGGCGTGCAACAAGCACCCGCCCATGCCCCTGCAATTCATTGCCGAGGGGTCCAGCTCGGTATTCATCAATGGCCAGCCTGCGGCGCGCAGTGGAGATCGCAGCACGTGCGACGCCAAGATCGGCACAGCCCCGGGCCTGATCTCGCCGGATGTGCGCATCGGTGGCGGGACCATCGTGGTGCAAGAGATTCGCAGCGGCAAGACGCCGGGCGTGGGTTTGGCGATTGCGGTGGTGATGGCGTTGCGGGGCAACCTGAAGTGTTTCTGGACCAAGCTGCCGTGCCTGGTCGGTGGCTTGGTGGTGGGCGGTGCCATTTCGTATGCAACCAGCAAGGTCACCTCTGCGCTCAAGAGCGCCATGAATGGCTCGCCCAATCCGGTTCACAGCGCGACCGGGGCCAAGGTCCTGGGTGGGGACGAGGAGCTGGACTTCGTGCTGCCGGGCTTGCTCCCGATAGATTGGCAGCGTTTCTACAGCAGCCTCGACACACGCCAGGACGGCCTCTTTGGCGCGGGCTGGAGCGTTGCGTATGAAGTTTCGATCGAGATAGATGCAGACGAAAACCTGCTCTACATCGATGAGCAAGGACGCCGTCTGGAGATCGGCTACATCCCCTTGTCCGGCGGAGCATTCGACCCGGGCGAAGGCCTTGCGGTCAGGCGCAGTGCCGACGGCGCGGTATTGATCGAGAGCATCGACGGCCTGTATCGCCTGTTCGAGCCCGACCCGCTGAACAGCGCGCGGATGCGTCTGCAGCTGCTGGGTGATCGTAATGAAGGGCGGATCTTTCTCGACTACGACGCTCAGGGGCGGCTGTATCGCCTGCGCGACACCCATGACTTGATGCACGTCGAACTGAGCTACTCGGCTGAACACCCACGGCGCGTGAACCACATCGAACGGCGTTATCTGCGCCAGGAACATTTCGATGCGCGCAGCGATGTGCTCGTCAGCTACCGCTATGACAGCAACGGCGACCTGGCTGAAGTGTTGGATGTGCAAGGCACAACCCTCCGACGCTTTGCTTATGACAATGGCCGGCGAATGGTCGAACACCAGTTGCCGAGTGGCCTGCGCTGCTTCTATCAATGGAGTGCAGTGACCGGCCCGGACGGTGAAGAGTGGCGCGTGAGCCGCCACTGGACAGACGCAGGCGATGAATACACCTTCGACTACGATCTCGACGCCGGCTTTACCCGCGTGACCGATGGCTTGATGCGCGTCAGCACACGAGAGTGGAACCCGCAGTACCAGATCACTCGCTACGTCGATAACCTGGGCCATACGTGGCAGTTCGAGTGGAGCGAAGATCGCCAGTTGCTCGGCGCGATTGACCCGCAAAACGGTCAGTGGCGCTTCAATTATGACTCGTCCGGCAACCTGAGCGCGGTGATCGATCCACTGTCCAGAACCAGCGGCACGCAGTGGCTCGCGCACTGGGCGTTGCCCCAAGTAGAGACCGACCTTGCGGGCAACAGTTGGCACTATCGCTATGACCAGCGAGGCAACTGCATCGAGGAAATCGACCCGCTGGGCAATAGCACGCGCTACGTCTACGACGGGTTCGGTCAACCAGTGCGCATCATCGACGCCACGGAAAAAACCAAAACGCTGCATTGGAACGAATGGAGCCAACTGGTCGAAGCGGTGGATTGCTCGGGTTATCCCACCCGTTATCAATACGATGCCTTTGGCAATCTGGTGGTGCAGACCAATGCGGAAGGTGAGTCGGTTCGCTACCGGTACGGTCCCCAGGGGCTATTGCTGGAATGCCAGCTCCCGGATGGCCGCGTGGAACAGTTCCAACGCAGCGCCAGCGGTTACCTGACGGCCCATGTCGACCCGGCCGGCAGCACCACGCGCTATGCCTATGACCTGCGTGGCCTGGTCAAACAGCGCTGGGATGCGCATAACCGCACGGTCATGTTCGACCATGACGCCTATGGCCGATTGCGCAGGCTGACCAATGAGAACGGCGAAAGCTATCGCTTTGAGTGGGATGCATGCGACCGCATGGTGCGGCAGCAAGACCTCGACCAGAGTCAGCGCTGCTACACCTATGATCCGCTGGATGATGTCGTCGCCGTGGACTTCCTGCCGGGGACGGAAGGCGAACCGGTAGCGCCATTGTCACACCAGTTTCAGCGAGATCCGGTTGGACGCCTGGTCAGCAAAGTCACCGCCGACGGCACCACCGTTTACGAACATGACCTGAACGACCAACTGGTCGGCGTCACGTTCACCGCGCTTGACGGTCAGCAGCAGCGACTGGGTTTCAGCTACGACGCACTGGGGCAACTGCTGCAGGAGCAAAGCACAGCGGGCTCCTTGCAGCATCACTACGACGAATTGGGGAACCTGATTCAGACCCAGTTGCCCGACGGTCGATGGCTCAACCGCCTCTACTACGGCAGCGGTCACCTGCATCAGTTGAATCTCGATGGGAAGGTCATCAGCGACTTCGAGCGTGATCGTTTGCATCGCGAAGTGCAGCGCACTCAAGGCCAACTCAGGACGAACACCGCGTATGACCGCAGTGGAAGGGTTCGCTCACGCCAGCGCCGCAGTATTGACCAACCGTGGCAGTTGCCGCCGTTGGTTGAGACTGACTACAGCTACGATCCCAGCGATAACCTGATCGGGCGTCGGCGTGTTGACCGTGTTCATGATCGTCAAGAGCAGTTGGGTTACGACAGTACCGAACGTATTCTCGTCAGCCACCAAGTAGGCCAGACCGAAACCTTTGCTTATGACGCGGCAGCCAACCTGCTCGACGGCCCACGACAGGGTGGCTTGGTAAGGCATAACAGGCTGCTCACCTACCAAGACAAACGCTATAAATACGATGCTTTTGGTCGAATGATCGAAAAACGCAGCTCTGTTCGTGGCGTGCAGCGTTTCGCCTACGATGCTGAAAGCCGATTAGTTGAAGTACGCAATGAAAATGGCAACGTGGTCAAAATGGCCTACGACCCTCTGGGCCGTCGCATCGAGAAGACTGAACACGACAGCGTCGGGTACGCATTGGGCATAACGCGCTTCATTTGGGATGGATTGCGGCTGCTGCAAGAATACAAACACAGTCAGACCAGCCTCTATGTCTATGAAGACGAAGGTTACATGCCGCTTGCTCGCATAGATGGCTCCGGCCCACAGCAAAAAGTCCGTCACTATCACAATGACCTCAACGGCATGCCGGAGCAGCTAACCGAAACCGATGGGCACCCCCTCTGGCGGGCAAGCTTTCGAGTGTGGGGCACTGCCATGGAGGAAGTACGCGAGGCCTCGTACATCGAAGATCAGAATCTTCGGTTTCAGGGACAGTACCTGGACCGGGAAACTGGGCTTCATTTCAATACCTACAGGTTTTATGACCCGGACGTGGGACGGTTTACCACGCCAGATCCTATTGGATTGGCGGGGGGCGTCAATCTATATCAATATGCCCCGAACCCATTGGCCTGGGTCGACCCCTGGGGCTGGAAATGTTGGAGCACCGCAAGGAAAGGCGTCTGGAAAAGTGCTGCAGCCAAGGCGCCACCCGGCAAATATTCCTCTAGAAACCTAGCGCGGATGTCGGAAGGTAAAGCGCCCAGGATGAGAGTTGAAGTTCGTTATCGTGACAGTGCGAGGAACAGGCGACTCGGGCGTGTTGGCAAAACCAAAGTCATCGATGTGCCGATGGAGCTGAATCATCAGTACATTCCTCAGCGATCTCGATCAAACGTTGCTCACGGGGAGTGGAACCTGACTAAAGCTACCCCTTGGGGGCACGAATCAATGGATAAATTTCGCCATACCGGCTGGGACTTGGTGAGAGTTGTGAAAACCACAGGGCAATGGTAAGTCACGCCTTGAAGGAGCAGACATGAGTGAGTTGACTGATTTTCACGTTTTCTGGGGCGCGGCGATGGCTGTTGCTGAGAAGAAATCCGCCTCGATGGAGGCTGACGGAGCGGAGGATTTCGCCCGGCTGCTTTACGATGAATATGTTGAGCAAGGCGCGCCGAAGAATAAAAAGAAATGGCTGGCAGAACGACTTGAAAATGAATTCCTGTGTTTGAAGGAGCGCCCGGCATGGGTAGGAGAGCCGGCTTGGTTGTACCATCAGGGCCAACCTATGGTGTTTTTACACCAGTTTTCAGTTTCACCTTCAGCACAGCACATTAAAGAAAAAATCTCTCTTGGTGACACCGTTTACGTGTTTGGCGCAAAACATCGCCTCAAAAGGCCGGCAGGGGATACGTGGACTGATATATATCGCACGGCCGTTCAAACCCTTGAAGGTGAAACCACAGTGGAAGTACTGGTCTAGACCGTACAAAAAAGCGAGGTCAGGTATCTCACGTACGCCTTCGCACAGACACCTGAAACAGATAACGTTCTGACAAGCAATCAAAGTGGAACAAAGAACAATAAAGGGGGCAGATTTATTTAGATAAAAGGCCGTCAGATAAATTAAATAAATCCGTCCCTATTACCCACTCATCCAAACCAATGATGATTCATTCTGGATAGAAGACAACACATGGATGACATCTCAAGGGGAGGCGTCAGTTGAAGATGATGAATTGCAAGAGTTTCTTGCAACGAATGGAAGCCCTTACTACAAACTTATCGGATAATTGCGATAAAAAATTGCATGGCTTTATTTATGAATCGCCTGGCCAAGTGACTGCCAAAAATCAAATATACCGGTCCGCTTTGTCGATGGTAGAAAGCCGTGAAAGAGCAGACATGAGTGACTTAACTAATTTTCACGTTTCTTGGAGCGCAGCAATGACTGTTGCTGAAGAAGCCGCCAGATATAAAAGGGAACGACTTATTTAAATTAACGGAAATAAGAACTTAGATAAATCCGTCCCCTTTACCACGGAGGAGGCGTATATGACATGGATAACTTAATGATCGTAACGCCGAAGTTTCACCTGGATGTGCTGGACAGGGATTATCACTTTTGAGGATTTAACCATGTCTCGCGACGAGTTAATAAAACTTATATTAAAAATTCAGCGAAACGAAGGAACTGAAGAAGAGGCAGATGCGGACATAGAACTATTGGTAAATAGTGCTTTAGATCCAGAAGCTGTCGACTACATTTTTCAGCATGAATGGACCGCCGAACTCATTGCCGACAAAATCATTTCTTACGCCCCTATAGCATTATGATACACGACCATTATAAAGCCGATGGCCAGTTCGGAGAACATATGAAAGAGACAGATTTATTTAAATTAACGGCAATAAGACAAATTAAATAAATCTGTCCCCTTTACCGGGGACTGGCCCCCGAGCTTTATTACCTGATTGCGAAAAAGGACGGCTTTTATGACGAGATGGCATGGGGCCATAAAAAGCCAATAGGCCAAGTCTATTTGAAAAAAGGTGAAGTTTGGAAAGTCGGTGAAACCGTCAATCCGAATCGGCGATATACCCAAAAGTGGCTGAAATCCAAAAATCTTGCCTACAAAAGGGTTATGGCAGCACCGACGAAGGGCAATATGCAGGTATGGGAAAGATTAAAAATCGGAAAATATTTTAAACGCCGAGGAAAACTACCCCCGGGCAACAAATGCAGGCACTGACATAAGGAATACTTTATGCGAGTCGATACGACATCGGACTCACCGAGTTGGACAAAGGTCTTTGAAATCACCGACGAGCTAAATGGCCTGAGTGAGATTCTTGAAAAAAAGTATCCCACCCTCGACTGGGAACTGGCGGTCTGCATGCGATGCCTGCCGAAGAACCTGGAACGAAAAACATTTTGCCGTTATTACGCAAAAGACAAAATGTTCGGTCTGGATATCGCCATGGACGAGGAAGATTTTGTTCCACTGAAAAAAGACATAGCTGCTCAGCGCAAATTAATAGGTGCGGCATTCATTACATTTTTTGTTGAAAGTATTAAGAAATACGAGAAAAAACTCCCCAATCTGCAACCGGTATCGGCGCAACTAATTGCGGATGTACAGCAATGGTGTATTGAGAACGAGTGGACAGCTTGAAGCTCAACGATTGAGCAAGGATTGCCCACCCACAAAAAATGGGCACCCGACCCAGTCGGCGTGCCCATTTTTCATCCCGCGCTCACACTCGCATGTGCGTAGCGCGTTCTACATGACTTACGGATTGACGCTGTCTTTAAGCGACTTGCCTGGCTTGAACGCAACGGTGTTGCTCGCCTTGATTTTCACCGGCTCGCCGGTTTGCGGGTTTTTGCCGGTGCGGGCGCCGCGGTGGCGCTGCAGGAAGGTGCCGAAGCCCACCAGGGTGACGCTGTCCTTGCGATGCAGCGCGCCGGTGATTTCTTCGAGTACGGCGTTGAGTACGCGGTTGGCCTGTTCTTTGGTCAGGTCTGCTTTTTCTGCAATAGCGGCTGCGAGTTCTGGTTTACGCATAAGTGAAGCCTCTTTGACGGTTTTTTGTTGTTATGTCCGTGCTGCTCTCTATCGGAGCAGCGCCCAAGGCGCCGCAGGCTCTACTCTGCGGCAGACGGGAGTGAGGATGGCATGCCATCGGGGCCTGCGCCAGTCTCACGGCGACCTTTCTATGGTCAAAATGATGCTTATTCCGACAGAACGACCAGCATTTACGCCAGCAGCGGCGGAAGTTCTTTGTTGAGGGCCAGTTTTTCCATCACGGCCGTGCCGGTCAGGGCGTAGCCCAGCAGTCGGCCGCTGGCGTCGCGGCACAGGGCCTTGATGTCGCCGCCCTGCCCTTCGACGCTCCACACACCTTCGCTGCCCCGTGGCGGTGGCGAGACGACCAGCGGGCAGATCGGGGTTTTTACCGTGACGGGCATCGGACCGTAGCTGACGGCCGTCGCGTTACCCGCCAGGGTCTGGGCCAGGGCGCGGGCGCAGCTCATCAGGGGCATTACGTACAGCAGGTTCAGGCCATCGACCTCGGCGCAGTCGCCCAGGGCGTAGATGTTGGCGTGGGAGGTCTTGAGGTGGCGGTCGACCATGATCCCGCGGTTGATCTGCAACCCGGCGGCGGCGGCCAGGTCGACACGCGGGCGCAGGCCGATGGCAGATACCACCAGGTCGCACTGGATCACTTCGCCATCAGACAAGTGGGCTTCCAGGCCGTCAGCGGTGCGCTGCAGGCGATTGAGCACCGGGCCCAGGTGGAAACGCGCCCCCAGGCCTTCCAGACCGGCCTGCACCGCTGCGGCGGCGGCCGGGTGCAGCAGGGTCGGCATGACTTGCTCGCACGGCGCCACCAGGTCGATCTCGTAGCCGCCGAGGATCAGGTCGTTGGCGAACTCGCAGCCGATCAGCCCGGCCCCCAGCAACAGCACCCGGCGTTTTCCGGCCGCAGCGGCACGAAAGCGTGCGTAGTCTTCGAGGTCGTTGATCGGGAAAATCAGCTCGGCGGCGTCGCCCTGTACCGGCACCCGCACGGTTTCTGCGCCCCAGGCCAGGATCAGGTCGCGATAGGCCACCGCTTCCTCACCGATCCACAAGCGCTTGTGGCCCGGGTCGATGCCGCTGATGCGGGTGTGGGTACGCACTTCGGCCTTCAGTTGCTCGGCCATGGCGCCCGGTTCAGCCATGCTCAGGCCATCGGCTTCCTTGTTCTTGCCAAAACCGGTGGAGAGCATGGGCTTGGAGTAGGAGCGCCCGTCATCTGCGGTGATCAGCAACAGCGGGGTTTCGCTATCGAGCTTGCGAAACTCCCGAGCCAGGTTGTAACCGGCCAAACCCGTGCCGACGATCACGACAGGTGCGTTCATTCCTTTCTCCTTGTAGTACGTTTCTTGAATTGCGATTTAAATCAGCAATCAGCCGATTTCGATCATTTCGAAATCCATTTTGCCCACGCCGCAGTCCGGGCACAGCCAGTCTTCGGGGACGTCCTGCCACAGGGTGCCCGGCGCGATGCCGTCATCCGGCCATCCGTCTTTCTCGTCGTAGATCAGGCCACAGACAACACATTGCCACTTCTTCATTACTTGTTTCCTCAGGTCCAGGCGCGTTGGCCGACGGTCGATAGATGCAACCTTGCCGTGCGGCTCAGGGCGTTTTGTACTGATCAGCAGGCGCAGATGCAAGCATGATCGACGCATGGGCCTGGCGCACTCCGGCAAAAGTCCAGGGCACCATGGTAAGCTCGCCGCCTCATTAACTGCCAATAATGACCCTCCGTGCCGCATTCAAACGCCCTTCCCGATGCTTGCCGATGGCTGACCCAGAGCCTTCTGAGCCCACTGCCCGCGCCGCTGACACTCAACTGGCTGTTCGATGAAGGTTCGCTGACCCGGCGCCTGACGCGCCTGTCCGACGATGGCTTCAGCGTGACGCCGTTGTTCGAAGGCTGGCAGCCACTGCGAGACGACGAATGCGCCACCCTGGACTTGCCCGCCGCCAGCATCGGCTGGGTGCGCGAGGTGTATTTGCGTGGCCATGGCCAGCCGTGGGTGTTTGCCCGCAGCGTGGCGGCCCGCAGCGCCTTGCAGGGCGACGGCTTGCACATGGATGAGTTGGGCAGCCGGTCTCTCGGGGAATTGCTGTTTTGTGACCACGCCTTCACGCGCCAGGCCATCGAGGTACGCCGCTACCCACGGGAATGGCTGCCCCCGCCGGACCAGGCCGATCACCTGTGGGCACGCCGCTCGCGCTTCGACCGCGGGCCGCTGAGCGTGCTGGTGGCCGAGATCTTCCTGCCCACCCTGTGGCAAGCCGTGCACGACCATCCGGAGCGTTTCTGATGTACCAGCGCCTGCTCAAATCCCTGAATCACCTGAACCCAAGGGCCTGGGACTTCATCCAGTTGACCCGCATGGACAAGCCCATCGGCATTTACCTGCTGCTATGGCCCACGCTGTGGGCGCTGTGGATAGCCGGCAAGGGTTCGCCATCGCTGCTCAATATCCTGATCTTCGTGCTCGGCGTGGTACTCACCCGGGCCGGCGGTTGCGTCATCAATGACTGGGCCGATCGCAAGGTCGACGGCCATGTGAAACGCACCGAGCAGCGCCCGCTGGTCAGCGGCAGGATCAGCTCGAAAGAGGCCCTGGTGTTCTTCGCGGTGCTGATGGTCATCAGTTTCCTGCTGGTGTTGCTGACCAACTCCATGACGATCTGGCTGTCCCTGGGCGGCCTCGCGCTGGCGGCCAGCTACCCGTTCATGAAGCGCTACACCTATTACCCGCAGGTGGTATTGGGCGCGGCGTTCTCGTGGGGCATGCCGATGGCGTTCACCGCCGAGACGGGCAGCCTGCCCGCCGCGGCATGGCTGTTGTACATCGCCAACCTGTTGTGGACGGTGGGTTACGACACGTACTACGCGATGACCGATCGCGACGATGACCTGAAAATCGGGGTCAAATCCACCGCGATTCTGTTCGGCGATGCCGACCGGGTGATCATCCTGACCCTGCAGGGCCTGGCACTGGTGTGCCTGTGGCTGGCGGGGATGCGTTTTGAGCTGGGCGGCTGGTTCCACCTGGGCTTGCTGGCGGCGGCCGGGTGTTTTGCCTGGGAGTTCTGGTACACCCGGGACAAGGACCGGCTCAAATGCTTCAAGGCGTTTTTGCACAACCACTGGGCCGGGTTGGCGATTTTTGTCGGGATTGTCGCGGACTACGGATTTCGGTGAGAGGCCAGGCCCCTCACCCTTATCCGGCTCACATCAAGGCTTGGCGACCTTCCACGCCCCGTCCATTTTGCCTTCGCCGGTCATGTCACCGGCCTTCTTGTCCATGATGAAGGTGTAGAGCGGCTTGCCGCTGTAGGCCCACTGGCTTTTCTGGTCGTCACGGGTGATCACGGTCCACTTGCCCATGGGCTTGTCGGTGGATTCGGCCATCAACGGCGGCCAGTTGGTGGCGCACTTGTCGTTGCACATGGATTTGCCATCAGCGTCCTTGGCAAAGGTGTAGAGGGTCATGCCGTTGTGGTCCACCAGCATCCCGTCCTTGGTCATCGCCGGGTCTGCCGCAAACGCCAGTGTCGGCAGCGTTAACGCGGCCGTTACCAGCAGGGCTTTCCAGGAAAAAGTACTGTGAGTCATGGGAACCTTCCTTTTGTGGTTGTCAGGATTCGGACTCAAAGCGTAGTCCAGAGAGGCAAGGATTGCCCAGGCGACTAAATTACTGTCACACGACTGCAATAATTCCGTTATCTAATGCGGCGCAAGACAGTTAAATGACAAGAGGATTTAGCATGGTTGGCAGGAGCATTCTGATCGTTGACGACGAAGCGCCCATTCGCGAGATGATCGCCGTTGCGTTGGAAATGGCCGGCTATGACTGCCTGGAGGCGGAGAACTCCCAGCAGGCCCATGCCATTATCGTCGACCGCAAGCCGGACCTGATCCTGCTGGACTGGATGCTGCCCGGCACCTCCGGCATCGAACTGGCCCGCCGCCTCAAGCGTGACGAGCTGACCGGGGATATCCCGATCATCATGCTCACCGCCAAGGGCGAAGAGGACAACAAGATCCAGGGCCTGGAAGTCGGCGCCGATGACTACATCACCAAGCCCTTTTCCCCACGGGAACTGGTCGCCCGTCTGAAAGCCGTTCTGCGCCGTGCCGGCCCCACCGATGGTGAAGCGCCTATCGAAGTCGACGGCCTGATCCTTGACCCGATCAGCCACCGCGTGACCATCGACGGCAAACCCGCCGAGATGGGCCCCACCGAATACCGCCTGCTGCAATTCTTCATGACCCACCAGGAGCGCGCCTACACCCGCGGCCAACTGCTGGACCAGGTCTGGGGCGGCAATGTGTATGTGGAAGAGCGCACCGTCGACGTGCATATCCGCCGCTTGCGCAAAGCCTTGGGCGACGCTTACGAGAATCTGGTACAAACCGTGCGCGGCACCGGCTACCGGTTTTCCACCAAAGGCTGAGCCAGCCCGAACTGCCCAGACAGCTGAAAGGACGCGTGTTTAAGTGAACCAAAACTGGCATGGCACCCTGATCCGCCACATGCTCCTGTTGATCACCGGCTGCCTGCTGGTGGGCCTGGTCAGCGGCTATTACGGCTGGAGCCTGGCCGTCGGCCTGGGCCTTTACCTGGGCTGGACCCTCAAGCAACTGCTGCGCCTGCACGAATGGCTGCGCCAGCACAAACCCGACGAAGCACCACCCGACGGCTACGGCCTGTGGGGCGAGGTGTTCGACAGCATCTACCACTTGCAACGCCGCGACCAGCGTGTACGCGGGCGCCTGCAAGCGGTGATCGACCGGGTGCAGGAGTCCACCGCCGCACTGAAAGACGCGGTGATCATGCTCGACAGCGACGGCAACCTGGAATGGTGGAACCGCGCCGCAGAGACCTTGCTGGGCCTCAAGACGCCTCAGGACAGCGGCCAGCCGGTGACCAACCTGGTGCGCCACCCGCGTTTCAAGGAGTATTTCGAGCAGGACAACTACGAAGAAGCCCTGGAAATCCCGTCACCGACCAACGACCGCGTGCGTATCCAGCTGTACCTGACGCGCTACGGCAATAACGAACACTTGATGCTGGTGCGTGATGTCACACGCATCCATCAGCTGGAACAGATGCGCAAGGACTTCGTCGCCAACGTCTCCCACGAACTGCGCACACCGCTGACGGTGATCTGCGGTTATCTGGAGACGCTGCTCGATAACGTCGAAGACGTGAACCCGCGCTGGACCCGTGCCCTGCAACAGATGCAGCAGCAAGGCTCGCGCATGCAAACCCTGCTTAACGACCTGCTGTTGCTGGCCAAGCTGGAAGCCACCGATTACCCCTCGGACAACCATCCGGTGCCGGTGCAAAGCCTGTTGCAGACGATCAAGAGCGACGCCCAGGCATTGTCCGGGCAGCGTGAACAGCAGATCACCCTTGAAGCCGACCCATCGATACTGCTCAAGGGCAGCGAGGGCGAGTTGCGCAGCGCGTTTTCCAACCTGGTGTTCAACGCCGTCAAATACACCCAGGACAAAGGCAACATCCGCATCCGCTGGTGGGCCGACGACCAGGGCGCACACCTCAGCGTGCAGGACTCCGGGATGGGCATCGACGCCAAGCATTTGCCGCGCCTTACCGAGCGTTTCTACCGCGTCGACTCCAGCCGCAACTCCAACACCGGCGGCACCGGGCTCGGCCTGGCCATCGTCAAACATGTGCTGCTGCGCCATCGCGCGCGGCTGGAAATCAGTAGCGTGCTCGGCCACGGCAGTACCTTTACCTGCCATTTCCCGCCGGCCCAGGTGACACATTCCCGGGTCCTTCATCAGGACGAGTGACCCTCCGCCCGGCAGCCGCCACTAGGCAAGCGCCCCGTCAGCCGCTACATTGGCGGACTTGCGCCTGCCTTTCAGGCCCACCTGCTCACCCTTTTCGATTAGACGGAACCCGCAAAACCCCATCATGGACCCTTCCCCTGGCATCACCCTCGCGACACTCTTCGCCGACTTCGGCATGATTCTTTTTGCACTGATCCTGGTACTGCTCAACGGCTTTTTCGTTGCGGCGGAATTTGCCATGGTCAAACTGCGCTCGACCCGGGTCGAGGCCATCGCCCACAAGAACGGCTGGCGCGGGCAGATCCTGCGCACCGTACACAGCCAGCTCGACGCCTATCTGTCGGCCTGCCAGTTGGGTATCACCCTCGCCTCCCTGGGCCTGGGCTGGGTCGGTGAGCCGGCCTTCGCGCACATCCTCGAGCCGTTGCTGGGCGCGATCGGTGTGCAGTCGCCGGAAGTGATCAAGGGCGTGTCGTTCTTTGCCGCCTTCTTCGTGATCTCGTACCTGCACATCGTGGTCGGTGAACTGGCGCCCAAGTCCTGGGCCATTCGCAAGCCCGAGTTGCTGTCGCTGTGGACCGCCGTGCCGCTGTACCTGTTCTACTGGGCCATGTACCCGGCGATCTACCTGCTCAACGCCAGTGCCAACGCCATCCTGCGCATCGCCGGCCAAGGCGAGCCTGGCCCGCACCACGAGCACCATTACAGCCGTGAAGAACTGAAACTGATCCTGCACTCCAGCCGTGGCCAGGACCCGAGCGACCAAGGCATGCGCGTGTTGGCCTCCGCCGTGGAAATGGGCGAGCTGGAAGTGGTGGACTGGGCCAACTCCCGGGAAGACCTGGTGACCCTGGACTTCAACGCACCGCTCAAGGAAATCCTGGCGCTGTTCCGTCGCCACAAGTTCAGCCGTTACCCGGTGTACGACGCCGTGCGCAACGAGTTCGTCGGCCTGCTGCACATCAAGGACCTGCTGCTGGAACTGGCGGCCCTGGACCACATTCCCGAGTCGTTCAACCTGGCCGAGCTGACCCGCCCGCTGGAACGCGTATCGCGCCATATGCCGCTGTCGCAACTGCTCGAGCAGTTCCGTAAAGGCGGCGCGCACTTCGCCCTGGTGGAAGAGGCCGACGGCAAGGTCATCGGCTACCTGACCATGGAAGACGTGCTGGAAGTACTGGTAGGCGACATCCAGGACGAACACCGCAAGGCTGAGCGCGGCATCCTCGCTTACCAGCCGGGCAAATTGCTGGTGCGTGGCGACACGCCGCTGTTCAAGGTGGAGCGCCTGCTGGGCGTCGACCTGGACCACATCGAAGCCGAAACCCTCGCCGGGCTGATCTACGACACCCTGAAACGGGTGCCGGAAGAGGAAGAAGTGCTGGAAGTCGAAGGCCTGCGCATCATCATCAAGAAGATGAAAGGGCCGAAGATCGTGTTGGCCAAGGTGCTATTGCTCGACTAGGGCACACCCCCTGTAGGAGCGAGCTTGCTCGCGAAGGACGTTAACAATAACGCTGGGACCCTGACACCCGGCAGCGCCCTCAGGTTTTTCGCGAGCAAGCTCGCTCCTACAAAAGCCTTATCGCGTGCCCAGCGCAAAGTTGGGCAACGCCTGCACCGGCTGGTTGAATTCATAGGGAATCGACACCAGCCCCGACGCCGTCGTGCGCTGCACCACAAAATGCAGATGCGGCCCGCTGCTGTTACCGGTATTGCCCGACAGCGCCAGCGGGCTGCCCACCGCCACGCGCTGCCCTTCCCTGACGCTGACCGACCCTTGCTTGAGGTGCAGGTACACGCCTTGCGTGCCGTCATCGTGCTGCACCCGCACGAAATTGCCCGATGGATCGCTGCCGCGCCCGCTCTGCTCGTTCTCGGTTTTCAGTACGACACCGCCACGTGCCGCGATGATTGGCGTGCCTTCAGGCATGGCAATGTCCATCGCATAACGGCTTTTGAGCTCGGAGTGGCTGAAGGTACCGTTGGGGCCTTGGGTGAGACGGAACGGCCCGCCACGCCAGGGCAAGGGATAACGATAGGAAGCGGGTTGCGACGGATATACAGGCTTGGGAATCACCCGCTCCTGATACACAAACGCCTGCGCCCCGGGCGTGTACCGGTCGCTGAAGACCACAGCGCCGTCGGCGTCGATGGATTTGTAGAGGGTCATGGACATCGCCGGCATGACAACGGCGAACAGTCCACACAACAACAGTGAGCGCACGAGCATCGGGTTGGCCTGCCAGGGACGACTGAATGGCAGGCTAACAAGGGATCATGACAGTGCTATGTGAACCAAACACTAACCCTGTGGCGAGGGGGCTTGTCCCCCGTTGGGCTGCGCAGCGGCCCCAGTAGAGTTATCGCGCAGGGTCAGGCAGAACTCAATTACAGGGTTTGGGGCCGCTACGCAGCCCAACGGGGGACAAGCCCCCTCGCCACAGGTTTTTTGGAGACCCCATCAAGTCACGCACCCGGCACAAAATGCTTCTGTGCAGTCCCGCGGGCGATCAGCCGCGAAATGTAGTCAAGCTTCTGCGCATCCTGGTCGATAAACCGGAAGGTCAGTTGCAGCCAGTCACTGTCGGGCTTGGGCTCGTAGGCCACCACGGCATGCAGGTAGCCATTCAGACGCGCCACTTCAGCGTTCTCACCCTGCTCCAGGTCGAGCACGGCGCTTTCCAGTACCTGAGGCAGGATTTCACCACGACGCACCACCAGCAGCGCCTCCTTGATGCTCAGGGCCTTGATCACACACTGCTGGGTGCCACTGGACAAGCGCAGCTGGCCCTGGCCACGACCGCTGGCAGGCGACGCTGCCGCAGCCACCTGCACCGGCGGGCTGTTGAGCAGGCCTTTGCTGGGCGCGGCCACCGGGGCCGGCTTGACTGCGTCAGGCTTGCCACCAGTGAGGGCGCTGAGGGAATCGTTACCGAACGCCGAGTTCATCTTGGTCGGTGCGCTGGCGATCAGCGCGTCGAGGCGGCCAATCTTATTCAGTGCCTGCTTGACCTTGTTCAGCAACTGCTCGTTGGTGAATGGCTTGCTGACGTAGCCGGAAACCCCGGCCTGGATCGCCTGCACCACGTTTTCCTTGTCGCCACGGCTGGTCACCATGACGAAAGGCATGGCTTTGAGATGAGGCTGTTCACGGCACCAGGTCAACAGTTCCAGGCCGGACATTTCCGGCATTTCCCAGTCGCACAGCACCATGTCGAAGGTTTCGCGCATCAGGATGGCCTGGGCCTTTTTGCCGTTCACCGCATCTTCGATCTTGATCCCCGGGAAGTAGTTACGCAGGCACTTCTTCACCAGGTCGCGAATAAACGAGGCGTCATCCACCACCAATACACTGACTTTGCTCATCGACCCTTCATCCTATAAAAACCCCGGCAAGCATAACGCTTCGCTGATGGCGTTTTGCCAAAAATTCCAACACCACAAACGAAAACGCCCGACCAAAGGCCGGGCGTTTATTTCTCGGGCAATCTTACTTATCGTCAGGAACGCCCGGAACATTAGGGATTTGATCGGTCGTACCTTCAACTTCTGCTTTCATCCGCTTGAGGCCCATGTGCCGCACGTCAGTACCCCGCACCAGGTAAATCACCAGTTCCGAGATGTTGCGTGCGTGGTCGCCGATGCGTTCCAGCGAACGCAGTACCCAGATGATGCTCAGTACCCGCGAGATAGAGCGCGGGTCTTCCATCATGTAGGTCGCCAGTTCGCGCAGCGCCGTCTTGTATTCGCGGTCGATGGTCTTGTCGTATTGGGCCACCGACAACGCCAGCTCGGCGTCGAAACGGGCAAACGCGTCGAGGGCGTCGCGAACCATGTTGCGCACCTGGTCACCGATGTGGCGCACTTCGACATAACCACGCGGCGCTTCGCCTTCCTCACACAACTGGATGGCGCGGCGGGCGATCTTGGTGGCTTCGTCACCGATGCGCTCCAGGTCGATCACCGACTTGGAGATGCTGATGATCAAACGCAGGTCGGACGCCGCCGGCTGACGACGGGCCAGGATGCGCAGGCATTCTTCGTCGATGTTGCGTTCCATCTGGTTGATCTGGTCATCGATCTCGCGCACTTGCTGGGCCAGGCCCGAGTCGGCCTCGATCAGCGCGGTGACGGCGTCGTTGACTTGCTTCTCCACCAGCCCGCCCATGGCCAGGAGGTGGCTGCGCACCTCCTCAAGCTCGGCGTTGAACTGCGCGGAGATGTGATGGGTAAGGCCTTCTTTGCTAATCATGTTGGCGTCCTTGGAACGTCCAGTAAGGTGCGGTCGACCGCAGCATCAGTTCAGTGAGCAACCAGCCACCTGCTAGCCGTAGCGACCGGTGATGTAGTCTTCGGTCTGCTTCTTCGCCGGGTTGGTGAACAGGGTATCGGTGTCGCCAAATTCCACCAGCTTGCCCATGTACATGAACGCGGTGTAGTCGGAAACCCGCGCCGCCTGTTGCATGTTGTGGGTCACGATGACGATGGTGAACTTGGATTTGAGTTCGTAGATCAGCTCTTCGACTTTCAACGTGGAGATGGGGTCGAGTGCCGAGCACGGTTCGTCGAGCAGCAGCACTTCCGGCTCCACGGCGATGGTGCGGGCGATCACCAGGCGTTGCTGCTGGCCGCCGGACAAACCGAGGGCCGACTCGTGCAGGCGGTCCTTGACCTCGTCCCACAGCGCCGCGCCTTTCAGTGCCCACTCAACGGCTTCGTCGAGGACGCGCTTTTTGTTGATGCCCTGGATGCGCAGGCCGTAGACCACGTTTTCGTAGATGGTCTTGGGAAACGGGTTGGGCTTCTGGAACACCATGCCCACCCGGCGCCGCAGCTCGGCTACGTCTTCGCCCTTGCGGTAGATGTTGGTGCCGTACAGGTTGATCGCGCCCTCGACGCGGCAGCCGTCCACCAGATCGTTCATCCGGTTGAAGGTGCGCAGCAGGGTCGACTTGCCGCAACCGGACGGGCCGATGAAGGCGGTCACGCGCTGCTTCGGAATGTTCATGCTGACGTCGTACAGCGCTTGCTTGTCGCCGTAGTACAGGCTCAGGCCCGGTACTTCGATGGCCACGGTTTCCTGGGCCAGGCTCAGGCTCTGCTTGTCGCGACCCAGGGCTGACATGTTGATGCCGTGGGAATGGGTTTCATGTTGCATGGGATGCTCCCTGTGCTACCAATTCGTTTTGTGGGAGCGGGCTTGCTCGCGAAGGCGTCAGGGGCCAAACAACAATGCCCAGCTGAAAAAACACTGGCAAAACAGCACAGGTCTATGCGCCACTAGCGCCATTCCTTAATTGTGCGTAAAGGTCGGCGCCCATCGTCGACCCGTCTGGAGATTCCCGTTATGAGCGAGAGTGTGTTTGCCGATCGCATCGTGCAGAACCTGCTCGACACCGACTTCTACAAGCTGACCATGATGCAGGCGGTGCTGCACAACTACCCGAACGTGGAAGTTGAATGGGAGTTTCGTTGCCGCAACAGTGAAGACCTGCGCCCGTACCTGGCGGAGATCCGCTACCAGATCGAGCGCCTCGCCGAGCTGAGCCTGAGCCCCGACCAACTGGGCTTCCTGGAACGCATCAGCTTCATGAAGCCGGATTTCCTGCGTTTCCTCGGGCTGTTTCGCTTCAACCTGCGCTACGTGCACACCGGTATCGAAAACGGTGAGCTGTTTATCCGCCTACGCGGGCCATGGCTGCACGTGATCCTGTTTGAAGTGCCGATGCTGGCCATCGTCAGCGAAGTGCGTAACCGCTATCGCTACCAGAGCGTTATCCTCGAACAGGCCCGCGAGCAGCTGTATCGCAAGTTCGACTGGCTGACGGCCAACGCCAGCGTCGAAGAACTGTCCGAACTGCAGGTCGCGGATTTTGGCACGCGTCGACGCTTCTCCTACCGCGTGCAGGAAGAAGTGGTGAACGTGCTCAAGCACGACTTCCCCGGGCGTTTTGTCGGCACCAGCAACGTGCACCTGGCCCGCGAGCTGAACATGAAGCCGCTGGGCACCATGGCCCACGAATGGATCATGGCCCACCAGCAACTCGGCCCGCGCCTGATCGACAGCCAGATCGCCGCCCTCGACTGCTGGGTGCGCGAGTACCGTGGCCTGCTGGGCATCGCCCTGACCGATTGCATCACCACCGATGCGTTTCTCAGCGATTTCGACCTGTACTTCGCCAAGCTCTTCGACGGCCTGCGCCACGACTCCGGTGACCCGGTGCAATGGGCCGAAAAGGCGATCGCCCACTACCACAAGCTGGGGATCGAGCCCATGAGCAAGACCCTGGTGTTCTCCGACAGCCTGTCGCTGCCCAAGGCGCTGGAGATTTTCCGCGCGCTGCGTGGTCGGATCAATGTGAGCTTCGGCATCGGCACCAACCTGACCTGTGATATTCCAGGTGTGGAACCGATGAGCATCGTGCTTAAAATGACTGCCTGTAATGGCCAGCCCGTCGCGAAGATTTCCGATGAAGCGGGCAAGACCCACTGCACCGATCCGAACTTTGTCGCCTATTTGCGCCACGTTTTCAAAGTACCTGCCCTACCCAGCAAGGAGTGAATCATGCAAGCCGTACAGCGCGAGATTGCTGAACAGCTCAAGGTCCAACCGCCGTTCAAGGACCAGGCCGCCCTTGAGGCGGAGGTCGCCCGGCGCGTTACCTTTATCCAGGATTGCCTGCTCAATTCAGGCCTCAAGACGTTGGTGCTGGGCATCAGCGGCGGCGTCGACTCCCTGACCGCCGGCCTGCTGGCCCAGCGTGCAATGCAAGAGTTGCGGGCTGCCAAGGGTGACGATGCGTACCGCTTTATCGCGGTGCGCCTGCCCTACGAAACCCAGTTCGACGAACACGACGCCCAGGCGTCCGTGGACTTTATCGAGCCCGACGAGCGCCACACAGTGAACATCGGCCCGGCGGTGAAATCCCTGGCCAATGAAGTGGCGGCGTTTGAAGGCAAGGCCGCAGTCTCCCGGGACTTCGTGCTGGGCAACACCAAGGCGCGCATGCGCATGGTGGCGCAGTACACCATCGCCGGCGCGGCCGGTGGTTTGGTGATCGGTACCGACCATGCGGCGGAAGCCGTGATGGGCTTTTTCACCAAGTTCGGTGACGGTGCCTGCGACCTGGCACCGCTGAGCGGGCTGGTGAAGAACCAGGTGCGCGCGATTGCCCGGCACTTTGGTGCTCCGGAATCGCTGGTAGAGAAGATCCCGACGGCCGACCTGGAAGACCTGTCGCCGGGCAAGCCGGACGAAGCGTCCCATGGCGTGACCTATGCCGAGATCGACGCGTTCCTGCACGGCGAGCCGGTGCGCGAGGAAGCCTTCAAGATCATCTGCGACACCTATCGCAAGACCGAGCACAAGCGAGTGATGCCGTTTGCACCCTGATCTGACGTAGCAGCTCATTCTGGCAAAAAGGCTTGCTGTGGCGAGGGAGCTTGCTCCCGCTGGGGCGCGAAGCGGCCCCTGAAACCTGCTTACTGCTTTTTCTGATGCTACGCGGTGAGCTTATTGGGGCTGCTCCGCAGCCCAGCGGGAGCAAGCTCCCTCGCCACAAGAGCAGCCTGCCTACAGGCAAAAAAAGCGCCCCGAAGGGCGCTTTTTTTTGCCTGAAGATTGCTTACTTCAGGGTCACAGTGCCTTTCATCATCGAGATGTGGCCTGGGAACGAGCAGAAGAACGCGTAGTCAGTGCCTGCCGCCAGCTTCGACACATCGAAGGTCACGGAGTCTTTCTCGCCGGCACCGATGATCTTGGTGTGGGCGATGATGCGGGTGTCACCGTCTTTCAGGTAGTTCTTGTCGATGCCGGCAGCCATGCCGTCGCTGGCGATGCCAGGCATGTCGGCGGCGGAACTCAGCACCCAGTTATGGCCCATGACGTTTTTCGGCAAGCTGCCGGAGTGGGTCAACTCAACGGTGAACGTCTTGCAGCTCTTGTCGATTTCGATGGCCTTGGTGTTGAAGGACATCTGGTCAGTGGAGTCGACAGTGACCTTGCACTCTGCAGCAAGCAACTGGCCGCTAGCCAGAGTCAGCAGGGAAACAGCAACGAGTTTGGCAAACATGTGAATCTCCAGGGCAGGGTTTAAAAAACGCATATCGCGACAAGGGTGCCTGAGTCAGGCAGGACTTCATATGATCTGTATCAACAGATTGTATACAACTTTAGGCTATCAGACTCATCGACACAATCTACCGGCCAAAGTGCGGGTGCCGGCCTATGATCGGTCCATCACCCTTCCGGAGTCCCAGCCATGCACCTCAATAGTCTGTTCCGCAGCCTGCTTGCCGCCTATGCCTGTGGTGCCAGCGGCACCTGCGAAACACCTCAACGCGAGGTTTAATCCTTTGAGAGACGCAAGCCAGCCTTTACTCTTTAGCCACAACTGAGTGGAGTCAGGTATGTCCTTGAAGTCTGTCTGTGTGTTTTGCGGTGCCAGCAGCGGCACCAACCCGGCCTACCGTGAAGCAGCCGTGGCCCTCGGGCGCGCGCTGGCGGAGCGCAAGCTGACCCTGGTGTACGGCGGCGGCGCCGTGGGCCTGATGGGTATCGTCGCCGATGCGGCGCTGGAAGCCGGCGGCGAGGTGATCGGAATTATTCCCGAAAGCCTGAAAAACCTCGAAATCGGCCACAAAGGCCTGACCCGCCTCGAAGTGGTCGACGGCATGCACGCCCGCAAGGCACGCATGGCCGAACTGAGCGACGCCTTTATTGCGCTGCCGGGCGGCCTGGGCACCCTGGAAGAACTGTTCGAAGTCTGGACCTGGGGCCAGCTCGGCTACCACGGCAAACCGCTGGGGTTGCTCGAAGTGAACGGTTTTTACCGCAAGTTGACCGATTTTCTTGATCATATCGTCGGCGAAGGCTTCGTCCGGGCACCGCATCGTGCCATGCTGCAAATGAGCGAATCGCCGGCTGAGCTGCTTGACGTACTGGATGCCTGGCAACCGCTGGTCCTGCCCAAATGGGTGGACCAAAAACCCGATTAACCCTTGGGACGCGATTAAAGGCAGAATACGCGCCGCTCAACCTCACCTTCGACCCCAGAGGATCGCCCATGGCAAAACCTAATTACTCCTTCGCCAAACGTCAGAGAGACTTGGCCAAAGAGCAGAAGAAAGAGGAAAAGCTGCAGCGCAAGAAAATTGCAGCCGACGAAGAAGCCGGTGCACTGAACCCGGATGCTGAAGGTACAGTGGCTACAGACGAAACCGAAGCACCGAAAGACGCTGAATAGGTGATCGTTCCCACGCTCCGCGTGGGAATGCATCCTGGGGCGCTCCGCGTCCCGATTTGAGATATGTGCATTACTCCAGCGGCATCACCGTCACCCGCACTTCCGGGTCATGGCTCCCTCCCCCCAGAATCACCCCCCGCAACGGCGAAACATCGGAAAAGTCCCGGCCCCAGGCCAGGGTGATGTGTTCCAGTGCCGGCTGCACATTGTTGGTCGGGTCAAAATCCACCCAACCCGACACCGGGCAAAACACCGACACCCACGCGTGGGACGCATCCGCGCCGATCAACCGTGGTTGGCCGGGCGGTGGCTGGGTCAGCAGGTAACCACTGATATACCGCGCCGCCAGGCCCCGGGAACGCAGGCACGCGAGCATCAGGTGGGCGAAGTCCTGGCACACGCCGCGCCGGCGCTCCAGCACTTCCACCAACGGCGTGGCGACCTGGGTGGCTTCGGCATCGAAAGTAAATTCGCTGAAGATCTTCTGCATCAGCGCCTGCACACCCAACAGCAACGGACGACCGGCCGGGAAACAGTCTTCGGAGAACTCGACGAAGCTTTTCTTCAAATGCACATAGGGCGATTCGAACCGATAGCGGCACGCCTCGATCACTTCGGCCGACAGCGGCTGGCTGCTGTAGGTCAGGCCGTTGCGGGTCTGGTCCCAGGCCGGCGACAGGCTGAAATCCAGCAGCGGCCGCGCCAACACCTCCACTGTCAGCCCGGCGTTCACCAGCAGTTCATCATGGGGCCGCTCGAATGCCAGCCGAGTGATCGGGTTGCCGAACACATCCAGTTCATCCCGGCGCGAGGTCGGTTCTGGGCTGATCTCCAGTTGCTGCGAGCTGCAGCGCTGCCAGGCGCAAGGCCGCGGCCACAGGTGCGCCAGCTGCTGGGCCAGGGACACCGGGCTGTCGTAGTGGTAATGGGTATCGTGGAAAATCTGGTAGCGGGCACTCATCACACAGACACCGTTTGCTGGCTGACATCGTCCACATGGGCAAAATGGCGCAAGGCCAGGCGGTCGGAGACTTGCCCACTTTCATCGGCCACCGCTTGCAGCAGGTCGGCCAGGCCATCCAGCGCGGCACGCACACTGGACTCGCCGAACAGCGGGTTCTCCAGGCAGCCCAGGTCAAAGCGCGCCAGGCGCTCCACCAACGGCGCCAGCCCGGTTTCCCGGGGCACGCCGAAATCGTCATTCAAGCGGCGCAAGGTGCGGCTCACCAGTTTCAGCTGGAACAGCACTGCGTGGGGGTTTTGCTCATCCAGCAGCAACAGGTCCAGCACCGGAATCAGCTGCGGTACCGCGAGGTAGCGCGAACGATAGGTGATGCTGCTGTTGCCCAGCTCCAGCAACCACTCCAGCCCGGCCTGATCGAACACCGCCACGCCGCGCAGGAACGCCGCCAGGCTGCTGCTGAGAAACTGCAGGCGCTCGATGCGCCGGCCCATCATCAGGAAGCGCCAGCCTTCGTCGCGGGTCATGTCGTCAAGGGCAAAGCCCGACAGCGCGGCCAGGGACATCACCAGGCGGTTGAGGAAATCCAGCAGTTCGCCGAAGTCCGGCTCTTCGCTTTCCAGTTCCAGGGCTTCGCGCTGCAACTCCACCAGCGCCTGCCAGTTTTCCCGGGACAGCTTGCCGCGCACCTGGGACGCCGCCCACTGCAAGCGCTGCAAGTTGGCCCGCAGGCTCGACGGCCAGTCGTCACCGAGCAACGCCGCCTGAAGCCGCTCAGGCAACTCGCCCTCCTCCGGCAACAGTCGCAGGTTCTCACCCAGTTCAACCGCCGCCTGCAGCGCCAGCGGGTCGTCTCCGTCGACATAGCGGGCGAGGACGATCCGCAACCAGCGCGCACTGTCATCACAGCGCTCGCAATAACGGCCAAACCAGAACAGGTTTTCCACCACCCGCGACGGCAGGTACGGATCGCGCCGCACCAGGTCATGGGCGCCGATGGCTCGCTGGGCGCGCCATTGCTCGGTGCCATGGGCGCGTTCGCCGAGCACCCAGGTGTCCTTGCTCGCACCGCCGCGCTGCATCGACACCACTTCGGCATCGGCATCGGCGGCCACACGGGTCAGGCCACCGGGCAGTACCCGATAACCGTCGGCGCTGGCTACGGCGTACAGACGCATGCCGATGGCGCGGTGCTGAAGGTGATCGTCAACGGTGTGCCAGACCGGCGCCTGGGACAACTGCGCAAGTTCCTGGGCGACATAGGCGTAAGGCCGCGCGCGCATGCGCTCAGCCAGGGCCTCGCGTTGTTCGTCGTTCAAGTCGCGGCCAAATACCGGGGTAAAGCTTTGCGACGGAAACGCCGGCTTGATCAGCAGCTCCGGCAGTTTCTCCAGGGCTTCGGCCAGCACCGGCGGCTCACCGCACCACCAGGTCGCGATGGACGGCAGGATCAGCTCTTCGCCAAACAGGAATTGATTGATCTTCGGCAGAAATCCCAACAGGCCAGGGGATTCCAGCACGCCACTGCCCAGGGCGTTGGCCACCAGCACATTGCCCTGGCGCACGGCATCCAGCAGGCCGGGCACGCCGAGGGCCGAGTCGGTGCGCAGTTCCAGCGGGTCGCAGAAATCGTCGTCCAGGCGGCGCATGATCGCGTGCACCCGGCGCAGGCCGCTGAGGGTCTTGAGGTACACCGTGGCGTCGCGCACGGTCAGGTCGCCGCCTTCCACCAGCGGGTAGCCAAGCTGGCGGGCGAGGTACAGATGCTCGAAATAGCTTTCGTTGAAACGGCCCGGGGTCAGCAGCACGATCAGCGGTGGCTGGTCGTCGCTCGGCGCCTGGCGGGCCAGGGTTTCCTGCAGGGTGCGGAAGAACCCGGTGAGGTGCTGCACCTGCAAGTCGCGGTACAGGTCCGGGAAGGCGCGGGACACGATGGTGCGGTTTTCCAAAGCATAACCGGCGCCGGACGGGGCCTGGGTCCGGTCGGCGGTGACCCACCAGCGGCCATCCGGCGTACGCGCCAGGTCCACGGCGTACAGGTGCAGGAACGCGCCGTCGGGCGGCTGGATGCCCTGGCACGGCCACAGGAAATTGTTATGGCCGAACACCAGTTCTGCCGGCAGCAAGCCTTCGGCGATCAGGCGTTGCGGGCCGTAGAGGTCGGCCAGTACTGCATTCAGCAGGCGCGCACGCTGGGCGATGCCGGCGGCAAGTTGCTTCCATTCATCGGCGGCCAGCACGTGGGGCAGCAGGTCCAGCTCCCAGGGACGATCGGCGCCCTTGGGGTCGGCGTAGACGTTGTAGGTCACGCCGTTTTCCTGGATCTGCCGAGTCAGCAAGGCTTGGCGCTGGGCCAGTTGCGCCGGGGTGCTGCGTTGCAAGTGATCGAGCAGCCGCTGCCAATGGGCGCGAACCGCGCCGCTGTCGTCCAGCAGTTCGTGATAAGTGCCCGCGGTCAGCGGGTAACGGTCGAGCAAGTCGGGCATGGAACGCTCGGCAGAGGCAAGGGAAGTCGAATTAACTCACAAACCACGCGATCCAACTGTGGGAGCGGGCTTGTGTGGGAGCGGGCTTGCTCGCGAAAGCGGAGTGTCAGTCACTGAATGTGTTTCTGATACACCGTATTCGCGAGCAAGCCCGCTCCCACATTTTGAATCGCATTTAGTCATTCTTATTGGGGAAGCGCCGCAAATCCAGGGTCATCGGCAATTCATCATTGATCACCACACTCGGCACCGGCAGTTTCCCGGGGCTGTGTCCCAAGCGGAAAAACCGCGCCATCCGCCGGCTTTCAGCTTCATTGGCATTCACCGGCAGGCTGTCGTAATTGCGCCCGCCCGGGTGGGCGACATGGTACTGGCAACCGCCCAGCGAGCGCTGCATCCACGTATCCAAAAGATCGAACACCAGTGGCGCATGCACCGGGATGGTCGGCTGCAAACAGTTGGCCGGTTGCCAGGCGCGATAACGCACGCCAGCCACAAACTCGCCGACACGCCCGGTGGGTTGCAGCGGCACCGGGATGCCATTGCAGGTCAGCAGGTAACGCTGGGGCGGCAGGCCACTCAACTTGACCTGCAGGCGTTCCAGGGACGAATCCACGTAACGCACCGTACCGCCCACCGCACCCTCCTCGCCCAGCACATGCCAGGGCTCAAGGGCCTGGCGCAATTCCAGTTCGATGCCGCTGACGGCGTAATCACCGACCTTGGGAAAACGGAATTCCAGGTGCGCGGCAAACCATTCAGCCCGCAGCGGATAACCGGCCGCGTTCAGCTCGACGATCACGTCGGCAAAATCCTGCTCGATAAAGTGCGGCAGCAGGAAGCGGTCGTGCAATTCCGTACCCCAGCGCGCCAGCTTCGGCGGCGCATAGGGTTCACGCCAGAACCGCGCGACCAGTGCCCGCAGCAGCAACTGCTGGGTCAGGCTCATGCGGGCGTGGGGCGGCATTTCAAAGGCACGCAATTCCAGCAGGCCCAGGCGGCCGGTGGCACCGTCCGGCGAGTAGAGCTTGTCGATGCAGAACTCGGCGCGGTGGGTATTGCCAGTGACGTCGATCAGCAGGTTGCGCAGCAGGCGGTCCACCAACCATGGCGGGCATTCTTCGCCCGCTTCGGGCATCTGCGCGAAGGCGATTTCCAGCTCATACAGCGCATCGTTGCGCGCTTCGTCGACCCGTGGCGCCTGGGAAGTCGGGCCGATGAACAGGCCGGAAAACAGGTAGGACAGCGACGGGTGGTTATGCCAATAGCTGATCAGGCTGCGCAGCAGATCGGGACGCCGCAGGAACGGCGAATCCTTGGGCGTAGCGCCACCGAGCACAAAGTGGTTACCGCCGCCGGTGCCGGTGTGGCGCCCGTCGATCATGAATTTTTCTGTGGTGAGGCGGGTTTGCCGGGCTTCTTCGTAGAGAAACTCGGTGCGTTCCACCAACTCGTCCCAGGTGGCGGACGGCTGCACGTTGACCTCGATCACACCCGGATCCGGCGTCACCCGGAAGTTGCTCAGGCGTGGGTCGCTCGGCGGCTCATAACCTTCCAGCAACACCGGGCAATGCAGTTCTTCGGCGGTGGCTTCGATGGCGGCCACCAGTTCCAGGTAATCCTCGACCCGTTCCAGCGGCGGCATGAATAGGTACAAGCGGCCGTCCCGTGCCTCGGCGCACAGGGCGGTGCGGGTCAGCCAGTCGGCAGACTCGTCGATCTTCGGGATACGGTCTTGGCTGGCAGCTGCCTCGCCATGGCTTTGCAGTTGTGAGGTGGTCGGCAGGTCTGCCAGGTCCTGATTGGGATCGGTGGGGTGCACGAACGGATAGTCCGCCGCCGTTACCCACGGTTGCGAGGCCAGTGGCAGGCGATAACCCAACGGTGAATCGCCCGGCACCAGGCGGCAATGGTTGTCCCGCAGGTACCAGCGCCCGCTCTGCCAGCGGTCATTGGCCGCCGTGCGCGCCAGCGGCAGCACCTGGCCGATGACTTTATCCAGGCCCTGGCTGAAGACCTTGCGCAGGCGCTCGCGCTCAAGCTTGTCCTCCAGGCGCGGATCTTCGGCGCTGACGTTTTGCGGCAAGGCGCCTTCGCGCCACAGGTAATAGAAATTGTCTTCGTAGGCCGGGAATACAAACTGCGCGGGCAGTTTCAGGCGCTCGGCAACGCTGGCCAGAAAACGCCCGGCCATCACGCCGTCGGCGCCATAGCTTTCCTGCTCATCGGCGATCAGCGCGCTGTTGTGCCAGATCGGCACGCCGTCGCGGCGCCAGTAGCAGTTGAGGGACCAGCGCGGCAGTTGCTCGCCGGGGTACCACTTGCCCTGGCCGAAATGCACCAGGCCCTTGGGTGCGTAGTGCTTGCGCATGCGCTGGAACAGCTCGGCGGACAGCCGGCGTTTGTCCGGGCCCAGGGCGGCGGTGTTCCATTCGGCGCCGTCGGGGTCGTCGATGGAAACGAAGGTGGGTTCGCCGCCCATGGTCAGGCGTACGTCGTCCTTGTGCAGGTCACCGTCGATCTGCCGGCCCAGGGCCTGGATCGCCAGCCACTGCTCTTCGGTGTAGGGCTTGGTAACCCTGGGGGCTTCCCAAATCCGCTCCACGGACATCTCGTGGGTAAATTCGCACTCGCAGGGTTCCACCAGGCCACTGATGGGCGCCGCGGAAGAAGGATCAGGACTACAGGCCAACGGGATATGACCTTCACCGGCGAACAAACCGGAGGTGGCATCGAGGCCGATCCAGCCGGCGCCGGGCAAATACACTTCGCACCAGGCGTGCAGGTCGGTGAAATCCACCTCGGTGCCGGACGGGCCGTCGAGGGCTTTGACGTCGGCGGTCAGCTGGATCAGATAGCCCGACACAAATCGTGCCGCCAACCCAAGGTTGCGCAGCAGTTGCACCAGCAACCACGCCGAATCCCGGCAGGAACCGGAGGCGTTTTCCAGGGTGAATTCCGGAGTTTGTACCCCCGGTTCCATGCGGATCAGGTAGCCGATATCGGCGGCCAGGCGCTGATTCAGGCCCACCAGGAAATCCACCGCCGGCAACGGCGTGCGGTCGATACCCGCCAGATACGCGGCGAATCTCGGGGTCAGCGGCAATGTTTCGAGGTACGGCGCCAGCTCGCGCTGCTCATCGGCGGCGTAGCTGAAAGGGATTTTTTCGGCGTAGGGTTCCAGAAAGAAATCGAACGGATTGAATACCGCCATCTCCGCGACCAGGTCGACTTCGATGCGCAGCTCGTCAGTTTTTTCCGGGAACACCAGACGCGCCAGGTAATTGCCCTGGGGATCTTGTTGCCAATTGATGAAGTGCTGTTCCGGCAGCACCTTCAGCGCGTAGGAAAGAATCCGCGTGCGGCTATGGGCCGCCGGACGCAGACGAACAATCTGTGGGCCGAGTTCGACCGCGCGGTCGTAGCGGTAATGCGTAACGTGGTGCAACGCGACATGAATCGACACGGCGGCCTCCTGCGAGCCAGGGCATGGAAACAAAGCGCGCAAGACTTATGCCAGAGCAGTGGTCATTGCGCTTTATCGTGGGACCCGGTGCAGTACAGCACCAAAACGGCGCGATGGCTGCCGTCGTGGTGCGAGGGTTGCACATATTTGTGGCGGGAGTGTGAGGGTGGGTGGTGAATCTACCCAGTCAACGGGCTTTGTGCCTGGCGATCACGGCTTCACGCAGGTGGCGAACTTCGACCAGTTTCTGGCGCATTTCGCGGTGGCGCTTGCTGTTAAGCACCAGCAGCGCCAGCAACGGCAACAGCACGCTCATGCCATAAATAAATGGATGCGGTCGGTACTCGATCGTGGGCAGCACACACACAAGACAAAGCCCCAGCAACACCACCAGCGGCCACACCCATTGCGGGCGTCCGCGGGCGATCATGAAGTTGCAGTGCACGATGACCAACGTCAGAGCGATTCCGCCGAGAAAGGAGTACTTGGCGTTATCCGCCAGGGGAAGGTCCCGGAAATAGCTGTCAAAAAACAAAGGCACCGCGAAGACCAGGGAAAATACCGCTGCAAATATCGCCCCCATGAAAACCGGAAAGTACCGGGATAGAAAGGCACGAATGCTCGGTGCTTGGTTCATTGCTCAATCTCCTCGTATAGACCTACGGCAATGGTTCGGACATTCCCGGAGAGCGCACTGCCCGTGAAGCCAATCGAGGCGCCCAACGCATCCTGTATTTGCGTGACCGTTGCGTGCTTGACCTGTGTGGGCGTGAAGCGCTTGGGCAGCTCACCTGACAACTGTCGCAACTTGAGCATCTTCGAGCTCAAGCGAGGGTCGTTAATGCTCAGCAACTCCTTGGTCAGTTTGGCGCGCTCTTGTCGATTCAAGCCTTTCAGTACCTCCCGAACACTTTTGCCGGTGGTCGCCTTATTCAGCCGGACCAACTTGAGGGTGGTGAGTGACGATGCACCGACTCCGACCAACGATGCGGCGTCCAACGCGATCATCGTGTATTGATACCATTCCTCGCCGTCGAGCTCGTCGTTGCGCGACGGATTTCTTATTTCGTTGACGGTCCGGTAGCCACCGGCAAAACACTGAACGGTACTGGCTGCCGCAGCGGTGTAGCCGAGGGCTGCGACCACCGTACTGGCACCCGCCGAAAACGGTATCGCGACAGAGCCGCTGAGCACCACTACCCAGCCGATGACTGCACCGGCACACGACAGCGTGGTGTTGATCGCTTCACCCACCAGCCGCGATTCACGGGGATTGTCTTGCACCTGCTGGGCGAACTGCGCCGGCGCTATGTACCGCTGCGCTTCCCGCAGGATCACGCGTTTGGGCGCAATGCTGCAGATGGGTTGGAATTCGCGCAGGGTGACGACGTTGAAGTCGGCATCGATATACACCACACCCGCCCCCACGATGCCGGGGTCGGCGTCGATGGCGGCAAACAGGCGTGGCAGGTTGATCTGGCTTTCGATGCGCTGGCGGGCCATGAACTGGGAGCGGTTGGAGTCCATGCCGATGCCAAGCAGGGGGCTGCTCATGGGGGTGTTCTTCCTTGAAATGGGTGGTGTCTGAACTGGCGCTTTCGCGAGCAAGCCCGCCCCCACATTCGACCGCATTCTCATGCTGAAACCCGGTCACATGTGGGAGCTGGCTTGCCTGCGATGGCGCTCGAATGGGCGCCACCTTAACAAACAGGCTACCCACCCGCTAGAAAGCAAAACGCCAGCACGAGGCTGGCGTTTTGCGTTTCAGGCGGCGATCAACGCGGCACGACCGGCTTGCGGGCTGGCTTCTTGCCTTTGCCCTTGGCGGCGTCGGTGCGTTCCTTGGCGGCCTGCTTGTTGCGCGCCATGGCCGCGGCCTTGGCTTGCTCACGCTTGTCCCACGGGTTGCTGCCGTCACTGCCACGGGGCGGCAAGCCGGTGTGCTGGGTGAGGATCCTGGTGGTGGTTTCCTTCGCAACCTTGTGGCTGCCAGCCGGCGTCGAGTTCTTGCGACGGGCGCTCTGGTAGCTGTCGGTTGACGGCTGATGCAACGGGATCAGTTGCTCCTTGCCCGGCCCGATCAGGTCGGCACGGCCCATGCGGGTCAAGGCTTCACGCAGCATCGGCCAGCCTTTCGGGTCGTGGTAGCGCAGGAAGGCCTTGTGCAGACGGCGCTGTTCTTCGCTCTTGACGATGGTCACCGCGTCGCTCTTGTAGGTAACCTTGCGCAGCGGGTTCTTGCCCGAGTGGTACATCGCCGTGGCGGTGGCCATTGGCGACGGGTAGAACGCCTGCACCTGGTCGGCGCGGAAGCCATTGCCCTTGAGCCACAGGGCCAGGTTCATCATGTCTTCATCGGTGGTGCCCGGGTGGGCGGCGATGAAGTAAGGAATCAGGTACTGCTCCTTGCCCGCTTCCTTGGTGTACTTCTCGAACATGCGCTTGAACTTGTCATAGCTGCCGATGCCCGGTTTCATCATCTGGTTGAGCGGACCTTCCTCGGTGTGTTCCGGGGCGATCTTCAGGTAGCCACCAACGTGGTGGGTCACCAGCTCTTTCACGTATTCCGGCGACTCGACCGCGAGGTCGTAGCGCAGGCCGGAAGCGATCAGGATCTTCTTCACACCCGGCAACGCACGGGCGCTGCGGTACAGCTGGATCAACGACGAGTGGTCGGTGTTCAGGTTCGGGCAGATGCCCGGGAACACGCAGGATGGCTTGCGGCACGCGGATTCGATTTCCGGGCTCTTGCAGGCAATGCGGTACATGTTCGCGGTCGGGCCGCCGAGGTCGGAAATGACGCCGGTGAAGCCTGGCACCTTGTCGCGGATCTCTTCGATTTCGCGAATGATCGACTCTTCGGAACGGTTCTGGATGATTCGGCCTTCGTGCTCGGTGATCGAGCAGAAGGTGCAGCCGCCGAAGCAGCCACGCATGATGTTCACCGAGAAGCGGATCATGTCGTAGGCCGGGATCTTTTCCTTGCCGTACGCCGGGTGTGGAACACGGGCGTAAGGCATGCCGAACACGTAGTCCATTTCTTCGGTAGTCATGGGAATGGGCGGCGGGTTGAACCACACATCCACTTCGCCGTGCTTCTGTACCAGCGCGCGGGCGTTGCCCGGGTTGGTTTCCAGGTGGAGCACGCGGTTGGCGTGGGCATACAGCACCGAGTCGCCACGGACTTTTTCCACGGACGGCAGACGGATCACGGTCTTGTCACGGGTCATGCGTGGGCTGGCCAGGATCTGTACCACCTTGGCCTCTTCCGGGTCTTCCACCGGGCCCTTTTCCTGCTCGATGGCGCAGGCCTGGGTGTCCTGGGTGTTCACGTACGGGTTGATGATCTTGTCGATCTTGCCCGGACGGTCGATACGGGTGGAGTCCACCTCGTACCAGCCTTCAGGCGTGTCACGGCGAATGAACGCAGTGCCGCGCACGTCGGTGATGTCTTCGATCTTGTGGCCCCACGACAGGCGCTGGGCGACTTCGACGATGGCCCGCTCGGCGTTGCCGTACAGCAGGATATCGGCACAGGCGTCGATCAGGATCGAGTTGCGTACACGGTCCTGCCAGTAGTCGTAGTGGGCGATGCGGCGCAGGGACGCTTCGATGCCGCCGAGCACGATCGGCACGTGCTTGTAGGCTTCCTTGCAGCGCTGGCTGTAGACCAGGCTCGCGCGGTCCGGACGTTTGCCGGCCATGCCGCCGGGGGTGTAGGCGTCATCGGAGCGGATTTTCTTGTCGGCGGTGTAGCGGTTGATCATCGAGTCCATGTTGCCGGCCGCGACGCCGAAGAACAGGTTCGGCTCGCCGAGCTTCATGAAGTCGTCTTTGGACTGCCAGTTGGGCTGGGCAATGATCCCGACGCGAAAGCCCTGGGACTCCAGCAGCCGGCCGATGATTGCCATGCCGAACGACGGATGGTCCACGTACGCGTCACCGGTGACGATGATGATGTCGCATGAATCCCAGCCAAGCTGATCCATCTCCTCCCTGCTCATCGGCAGGAATGGCGCAGGACCGAAACATTCGGCCCAGTACTTGGGATAGTCAAATAACGGCTTGGCTGTTTGCATGACGGTGACCGGTGTTGAGATGAAAAATCGCGGGCGCGGAATATAGCACAAAATTTGACCAATTCCGACCTTTGCAGTCGGAATTGGCGGGCAGCGCTTTTACTCGTCTTCGAAGTTATAGCTGCCCGGCGCCAGGTTCTCGAAGCGGGTGTATTTACCGATGAAGGCCAGGCGCGTGGTGCCGATTGGCCCGTTACGCTGTTTACCGATGATGATTTCGGCGATGCCTTTATGCTCGGTCTCCGGGTGATACACCTCGTCCCGGTATACGAACATGATCACGTCAGCATCCTGCTCGATCGCTCCGGATTCCCGCAAGTCGGAGTTGATCGGGCGTTTGTTCGGGCGTTGCTCCAGGGACCGGTTGAGCTGCGACAGGGCAACCACCGGGCAGTTGAATTCCTTGGCCAGGGCTTTCAACGAGCGGGAAATCTCGGAAATCTCGTTGGTCCGGCTGTCACCGCTGGAGCCCGGGATCTGCATCAACTGCAGGTAGTCGATCATGATCAGGGCGATGTCGCCGTGCTCACGCACCAGGCGTCGGGTACGCGCGCGCATTTCCGACGGGCTGATGCCCGCGGTGTCATCGATAAACAGCTTGCGATCGTTGAGCAGGTTGACCGCCGAGGTCAGGCGCGGCCAGTCGTCGTCTTCCAGGCGGCCGGCACGCACCTTGGTCTGGTCGATGCGGCCCAGGGACGACAGCATACGCATGATCAGCGATTCGCCTGGCATCTCCAGGGAATAAACCAGTACGGCCTTGTCGCTGCGCAACACGGCGTTTTCCACCAGGTTCATGGCGAAGGTGGTTTTACCCATGGACGGACGGCCGGCAACGATGATCAAGTCGGCTGGCTGCAGGCCGCTGGTCATGCCGTCGAGGTCGGTGTAGCCGGTGGACAGGCCGGTGATGGCGTTGTCAGTGTTGAACAAGGTGTCGATACGGTCGATGGCCTTGGTCAGCAAGTCGTTGACGCTGACCGGGCCGCCGGTTTTCGGCCGGGCCTCGGCGATCTGGAAGATCTGCCGTTCGGCTTCGTCGAGAATCTCTTCGGCGGTGCGGCCTTCCGGGTTGAACGCGCTGTCGGCGATCTCGGTGGCGATGCCGATCAACTGGCGCAACGTGGCCCGCGCACGGACGATCTGCGCATACGCCTTGATGTTGGCGACCGATGGCGTGTTTTTCGCCAGCTCGCCCAGGTAACCCAGGCCGCCCACTTGGGACGTCTGGCCTTCCTTGTCCAACTGCTCGGCCAGGGTCACCACGTCGATCGGTGAGTTCTGGTCGGCCAGCTTGGCAATGGCGCGGAAGATCAGGCGGTGGTCATGACGGTAGAAATCGCCGTCCGAGACTTGATCCAGCACGCGTTCCCAGGCGTTGTTGTCCAGCATCAAGCCACCGAGCACGGCCTGTTCGGCCTCGATGGAATGCGGCGGCACCTTCAGGGCAGCGGTTTGCAGGTCATATTGCTCAGGAGCGGAGATATCGTTCATGGCCACTTGGAATAGTTGGAGAATCTGGGGCTACAGAAAAACAAAAGGCACGACCTGTGAACAGGATCGTGCCCGATGTTAACTGCCTGGCACGCGAGGTGCCAGTCAGTTAGGTGTTGCTTAAGCTGCTACCACAACAACGCGTACGGTTGCTTCGACTTCAGCGTGCAGGTGCACGGCTACATCGAATTCGCCAACGTTGCGGATGGTGCCGTTCGGCAGACGAACTTCGCTCTTCTGCACTTCAACGCCGGAGGCGGTCAGTGCATCAGCGATGTCGTGGGTGCCGATCGAACCGAACAGCTTGCCTTCGTCACCGGCGGTGGCAGTGATAGTCACTTCCAGCTCAGCCAGTTGGGCAGCGCGAGTTTCGGCCGAAGCTTTTTTGTCTGCTGCTGCTTTTTCCAGCTCGGCACGACGCTCTTCAAACGCAGCCAGGTTGGCAGCGGTTGCAGCGGTGGCTTTGCCGTATGGCAGCAGGTAGTTACGACCGTAGCCGGCCTTAACGTTCACTTTGTCGCCCAGGTTGCCCAGGTTGGCGACTTTTTCCAGAAGGATCAGTTGCATGTGAAAATCCTCTAACTTTTAACCTTCACCGTTCGCGTTATCGGCGTCTTTCGGCGCCAGACGACCGCGAAAATCAATCAGGCCGTCGACAATGGCCAAGACCACGAGTAACGGATAGATCAGCTGCATGAACAGCAACAGCGTCACGTACAACCCCACCAGCCAGAATCTGCCCAGTCGCTTTTGCGCCACCAGCCCATGAATCAGGGACAGGCCGGCGAATACCAGCGGTACGCTGCACAACGGCACCAACAGCGCCAGGCCAAAAGTCGGCCCGACCACCATGAACGCCAGCAGCAACATCGCCGGTCCAGCGGGGATTCTGATACTGCGAAACTCGCGACCAAAACCACCCGGGTTATACAACAACGCCTGCCAGTAACGCCCAAGAATCAGGCTCAGCAAGCTGACAATCTGCAACAGTGCCGCTATCAGGCCGGTAAGCATCGGTGCAACCACTGACGCAAAGCGCGCTCGCTCCTCTACCGATAACTGCTGGTAGAGATCCCCGAGGGCCAGCGGCAGGATCTTGATGATCTCCTGCGCCAGCGCCTCGATTTGCGGGCGGAAAGCCGCGCCAAGCGCCAGTGAATACACCAACCCCAATGCCACGCTGACCAGCAGCGTACGGACCCAGGACTCACTTGCGCGCAAAACCAACGCAAGGGTCGATGAACCGAGCAGTACCAGAAGTACCCGTGGATCATCGAATTTCAACCACCAGACCAAGGCCGGCAGTATTCCCAGGGCAAGAACGCCAAGGGCGTCCTTCAAACCGCGCCGCAGAAGCACAAGGCAACCCGCGGCAGCACCCAACCAATACAACAACGGCAATGCTGCACATCCAGCCACTACCAGAGTGGCCTGCACACGACCGCGCATGATGAACTCAGCTAAGGCGCGCATGCATTCAATCCCTTACTACTTGTCGACTGCCCGGTCTCAGCGGCCGTGGCTGTCGGTGTAGGCCAGCAGGGCCAGGAAGCGGGCGCGCTTGATAGCGGTGGCCAGCTGACGCTGATAACGAGCTTTGGTACCGGTGATGCGGCTTGGAACAATTTTGCCGGTCTCGGATACGTAGGCTTTCAGAGTGTTGAGATCTTTGTAATCGATCTCCTTCACGTCTTCAGCGGTGAAGCGGCAGAATTTACGACGACGGAAGAAACGTGCCATTTGATAGGCTCCTTAAAAGGTCCGTGGATTACTCGTCAGCGTTATCGCTGTTGTCGCTGTCATCACTATCAGCGCTTTCAGCGCCTTCGTGCTCAGGACGGTCGCGACGCTCACGGCGCTCACTGCGGTTTTCTTCAGCCTTGAGCATCTCGGATTGGCCGGTAACGGCTTCTTCGCGACGGATGACCAGGTTACGGATCACTGCATCGTTGTAGCGGAAGTTGTCTTCCAGCTCGGCCAGGGCCTTGCCAGTGCACTCAACGTTCAGCATCACGTAGTGAGCCTTGTGAACATTGTTGATTGCGTAGGCCAGTTGACGACGGCCCCAATCTTCCAGACGGTGGATTTTGCCGCCGTCTTCTTCGATCAGCTTGGTGTAACGCTCTACCATGCCGCCGACTTGCTCGCTTTGATCCGGGTGGACCAAAAAGATGATTTCGTAATGACGCATGAATGCTCCTTACGGGTTGTAGCCTGCCGCTCAAAAACGGTCAGACAAGGAGTGAATGACACTTATGGATCTTGCCGAAGGGAGGCACATGCGTGCCTGCCATGAAGGCAAGGGGCGCAATTGTAGAGAAGGGGGAGAAAGGGTGCAAGGTGATTGGTGATTATTTGAACAGCCCCCATACACCACAAAAACAAATGTGGGAGGGGGCTTGCTCCCGAAAGCGATGTGCCAGTCACCAAATGCACTGACTGATACACCGTATTCGGGAGCAAGCCCCCTCCCACATTTTGACCTGCGCCAGACTTGGTTATTTCTTGGCTTTAGCCTTGGCGCCGCGCTGGCGCTGGGCTTCGAACAGGCAGACGCCCGTTGCGACTGAAACGTTGAGGCTGCTGACGCTACCGGCCATCGGCAGGTGCACCAGGTAATCGCAATGCTCACGGGTCAGGCGACGCATGCCCTTGCCTTCGGCACCCATGATCAGGATGGTCGGGCCGGTGAGGTCCTGGTCATAAATGCTGACCTCGGCCTCTCCCGCCGTACCCACGACCCACAGGCCGCGCTGCTGGAGTTTCTCCAGGGTGCGCGCCAGGTTGGTCACGGCCACCAACGGAATCACTTCCGCCGCACCGCAGGCGACTTTACGCACGACAGGCGTCAAGGTTGCCGACTTGTCTTTAGGCACGATCACCGCCAACGCACCGGCAGCATCCGCCGAACGCAGGCAGGCGCCGAGGTTGTGCGGATCGGTCACGCCGTCGAGCACCAGCAACAGCGGTGCGCCTTCGGTGCGGTCGAGCAGCTCGTCGAGCATCGCTTCGCCCCAGACCTGGCTTGGACTGACGTCGGCTACCACGCCCTGGTGAACGCCTTCGACCCAGACGTCCATCTCGCGCCGCTCGGCCTGGCCGATGGCAACTTTGTTCTGATTGGCCAGTTCGACCAGCGCTTGAACACGCGGCTCACTGCGGCCTTCTGCCAACCACACCTGCTTGACGCGTTTCGGGTGGTGACGCAGCAATGCTTCTACGGCGTGTACGCCGTAGATTTTTTCCAGACTCATGACTTGGCCTTAGGTTTGCGCGACCCGCCGCTTTTCGCGGGGGCCGAACCCGCTTTTGGCGGGCCTTTACGGTGTTTACTCGGCTTGCTCGACGGCTTTTCCGCCTCGCGGGACTTTCCCCCAGACGCCGCTTTACCACCGCTTTTGGCTTCGTTGAGCAACTGCTGCTTCAACTCGCGGCTCTTGCGCAGCTCGGCGTTTTTCGCCGCGGCATCGCTAGGGCGGTAGGCTTCGGGGGCCTTGTCCTTGGCAGACGAACGACGCGCAGGCTTGGCTGGCGCAGGCTCGGCGACCGCCGCTTTCGCAGGAGCGCCTTTGCCTTTGCTGGCCGGGGCTGCAGTTTCGCTGCCACGTTTTTTACGGCCAGTCGGTTCAGCCGGCTTGTCAGGCATACCGAAATCGATCTTGCGCTCGTCGAGGTCGACGCGCATGACCTGCACTTCCACGGTATCGCCCAGACGGAAGCTGCGACCGGTGCGCTCGCCCGCCAGGCGGTGATGCACAGGGTCGAAGTGGTAGTAGTCACCCGGCAAGGCGGTGACATGCACCAGGCCCTCGACGTAGATGTCGGTCAGCTCGACGAACAAACCAAAACCGGTCACGGCAGTGATCACACCCGGGAACGACTCGCCCACGCGGTCTTTCATGAACTCGCACTTGAGCCAGTTCACTACGTCGCGGGTGGCTTCGTCGGCACGGCGCTCGCTCATGGAGCACTGCTCGCCCAACTGTTCCAGGGCCGCTTCGTCGTACGGATAGATCCGTGCCTTCGGAATGGTCATGGCACCAGCACGCTTGACGTGCGGGGTGTTCTGCTTGGAATGGATCACGCTGCGGATCGCCCGGTGCGTGAGCAAGTCCGGGTAACGACGAATCGGCGAGGTGAAGTGGGTGTACGCTTCGTAATTCAGGCCAAAGTGGCCCTGGTTATCGGCGCTGTACACCGCCTGGCTCAGGGAGCGCAGCATGACGGTCTGGATCACGTGGTAATCCGGACGGTCCTTGATGCTCGCGAGCAGAGCCTGGTAGTCCTTCGGCGTCGGGCCGTCCTTGCCTTTGTGCAGGGACAGGCCGAGCTCACCGAGGAACGCGCGCAGCTTCTCCAGACGCTCCGGCGGCGGGCCGTCGTGCACCCGGTACAACGCAGGAATCTCGTGCTTTTTGAGGAATTCTGCGGTGGCCACGTTGGCCGCCAGCATGCATTCCTCGATCAGCTTGTGAGCATCGTTACGGGTGGTCGGGGTGATTGCGGCGATCTTGCGCTCGGAACCGAAGACAATCCGGGTTTCCTGAGTTTCAAAGTCGATCGCGCCACGCACGTGACGAGCGCCCAACAGCACTTTGTACAGCGCATAGAGCTGCTTGAGGTGCGGCACGACATGCCCGTACTCACCGCGCAAGGCTTTGGCTTCGCTGGTTTTCGGCTGTTCCAGGATGGTGCTGACCTTGTTGTAGGTCAGGCGCGCCTGGGAGTGGATCACCGCTTCGTAGAACTGGTAGTCGGTCATTTCGCCGGTTTTCGAGATGGTCATCTCGCACACCATGGCCAAACGGTCGACTTTCGGGTTCAGGGAGCACAAGCCGTTGGACAGCTGCTCAGGCAGCATAGGGATGACGCGCTCGGGGAAGTACACCGAGTTGCCGCGCACCTGGGCTTCGTTGTCCAGGGCCGAACCGATCTTCACGTAGCTGGACACGTCGGCAATCGCGACGAACAACTTCCAGCCGCCGGAGAACAGGCGCAGTTTGCCAGGCTTGGCTTCGCAGTAGACCGCATCGTCGAAGTCGCGGGCATCTTCGCCGTCAATGGTGACGAACGGCAGATGACGCAGGTCGATGCGCTTCTCTTTGTCTTTTTCTTCGACTTCCGGCTTGAGCTTGGCAGCTTCTTTGAGCACAGCCTCAGGCCAGACGTGAGGGATATCGTAGGTGCGCAGCGCAACATCGATTTCCATGCCCGGCGCCATGTAGTTGCCGACCACTTCAACGATATCGCCCTGTGGCTGGAAGCGCGCAGTGGGCCAGTGGGTGATTTTCACCTCGACGAACTGGCCCACTTTGGCGGCGCCATTGCGCCCCGGAGTGATCAGCACTTCCTGCTGGACCTTGGGGTTATCCGGCACCACGAAGCCGATGCCGCCTTCTTCGAAGTAACGGCCGACGATGGACTCGTGGGCACGGGACACCACTTCGACGATCACGCCTTCGCGGCGACCGCGACGGTCGAGGCCGGAAACGCGCGCCAGGGCACGGTCGCCATCGAACACCAGGCGCATTTGCGCCGGGCTCATGAACAGGTCATCGCTGCCGTCGTCCGGGATCAGGAAACCGAAACCGTCACGGTGGCCGGCAATGCGACCGAGGATCAGGTCGAGCTTATCCACCGGCGCATAGGTGCCTCGGCGGGTGTAGATCAACTGGGCATCGCGCTCCATGGCGCGCAGGCGACGACGCAGGGCCTCGAGTTGGTCTTCGGTGGTCAGACCGAATTCTTCAACCAGCTGCTCGCGGCTAGCAGGCGAACCCCGATCGGCGAGGTGCGCCAGGATCAGTTCGCGGCTAGGAATAGGGTTTTCATATTTTTCCGCTTCACGAGCGGCCTCGGGATCGAGGGACTGCCAATCGGCCATTAGAGAGTTTTCACCTTGTCTATATGCGGGTTAGTTTGGCATACGCGTATTGAAACGGGAAATTTCAGGTGTCAACAAGCCCGTAAAAGCACTTTGTAGCCCTTGGAATGCACCTTGCGCGACCGTCGGCGAAATATTCCAGACTTTTTTCATGGCAGGGCTTTACAGCTCAAAACAGCCTCCGTATAGTGCGCGCCATCGACGACGGCAACGTTGTTGATGTTGCCCAGGTGGTGAAATTGGTAGACACGCCAGCTTCAGGTGCTGGTGATCGCAAGGTCGTGGAAGTTCGAGTCTTCTCCTGGGCACCAAATTCAGATCAAACCCGCGAAAGCGGGTTTTTTCGTTTCCGGGGTTTGAAAACCTGACCGGTGATTTCCCCCCTCGTCCGCACTTGAGAAGTTTTATCGTTTATCCTTGTAAGGATTTGTTGCACTCAAGTGAGGAAAACCCCGGATGATGATCCGCGATACCCGTCTCAAGACATCCCTTCTGCGTGGCCTGACCATCACTCTGCTCGGCCTGACCCTGCTCTCGCCCGCTGCCTATTCTGCCGACAAGGTTGCACTGACCTTGTACAACGGCCAACACAAGGAGGTCGGCGATGAACTTGCCAAGGCCTTCGAAGCCAAGACCGGCATCCACGTCAATGTGCGCAAGGGCAGCAGCAACCAGCTGGCCAGCCAGGTCGTCGAAGAAGGTGACCGCTCCCCTGCCGACGTGATCTACACCGAAGAATCGCCGCCGCTGAATAAACTCGGCGAGCAAGGCCTGCTGGCAACCATCGACGCCAGCACCCTCGACGTCCTGCCGAAGGAATACGTGGCCGCCAACGGCGCCTGGATGGGCGTAACCGCACGCACCCGCGTCGTGGCCTTCAACCCGAAACTGATCGCCGAGAAAGACCTGCCCAAGTCGGTACTGGATTTCGCCGGGCCCGAGTGGCAAGGCAAGGTCGGTTTCGTGCCCACCAGCGGCGCGTTCCAGGAACAAGCCGTAGCGATCATCAAGCTGCACGGTCGCGAAGCGGCTGAAGAGTGGCTGACCGGCCTGCGCGCTTTCGGCAAGGTCTACAGCAACAACATGGTTGCGCTCAAGGCCGTGGAAAATGGCGAAGTCGCCACTGTCTTGGTGAACAACTACTACTGGTTCGCCCTGAAGAAAGAAAAAACCAACCTGGATTCGCAGCTGCACTACTTCACCAACGGCGATGCCGGTGGCCTGATCACCGTGTCTGCCGCGGCTGCACTGAAATCCAGCAAGCATCCAAAGGAAGCCCAGCAACTGCTGGCATTCATGGCCAGCGAAGAAGGCCAGCGGGTGATCACCAACACTTCCGCCGAATACCCGCTGCGCAAGGGCATGGAAACCAACCGCGGCCTCAAGCCTTTCAGCGAGCTGCAACCGCCGAAAGTCACCCCTGCCGACCTGGGCAACGCCGAAGAAGCCCTGGAACTGGAACGTGACGTTGGCTTGAACTGATGAACCCATCGCTCCCCGCCCCCGCCTTGCGTGGGGGTTTTACGCCGAGACGCAAACGCCCTTCGATCTGGTTGCTGCTACCAGTCCTGCTGCTGGTAGGCCTGAGCCTGTTGCCGCTGGCGTATGTCGGCCTCAAGGCCTGGCAGGCAGGATGGGCCGAAGCGGTGCATTTGCTGTGGCGGCCCTATGTATTCGGGTTGCTGCGCAACACCCTGGCGCTGATGGTCGGCGTCACCGTGGCCTGCGGCGTGATCGGCTTGTCCCTGGCCTGGCTGCTGGAACGCAGCAACCTGCCGGGGCGGCGGATCTGGGGAGTGATCCTGTGCCTGCCGTTCGCGGTGCCGGCGTTTGTCAGCAGCTTTACCTGGGTTTCGTTAAGCGCCAACTTTGAAGGGTTGGGCGGAGCGATCCTGGTGATGACCCTGTCCAAATACCCACTGGTGTTTCTGCCGGTGGCGGCAACCCTGCGCAATCTTGATCCATCCCTGGAAGAATCGGCCCGCACCCTTGGCCTGAATCGCTGGGGCGTGTTCTTTCGCATCACCTTGCCTTTACTGTGGCCGTCACTGCTGGCCGGGGCACTGTTGATTGCCCTGCATATGCTGGTGGAGTTCGGCGCGCTGTCGATCATCGGCTTGCAGACGTTTACCACCGCGATCTACCAGCAATTCGAGCTGGAGTTCAGCAACGCCAATGCGGCGATGCTTTCGGCGGTGCTGCTGGTGATGTGCCTGACGCTGCTCTGGCTGGAGCTGCGGGTGCGCGGCAAGGGCCGACACGTGCGTACCGGCCAGGGCGCGGCGCGGCATGCCGAACAGGTTCGACTCGGCAAATGGGCAGCGCTGGGGCAGCTGTATTGCCTGCTCCTGGCGATCATCGGCAGCGGCATTCCACTGGGCATGCTCGGTTATTGGCTGGCAGTGGGCAGTTCGGCGGCATTTCCGATAGCCGAGATCAGCGAGGCGCTGCTTTCTTCGTTGGCGCTGTCCCTCGGCGGCGCCGCGCTTTGCCTGTTGTTTGCCGTGCCCGTGGGTTTGCTGGTGGTGCGCTACAAGGGCCAGCTCGCACTGTGGGCCGAGCGCCTGCCGTACCTGCTGCACGCCCTGCCCGGCCTGGTGATTGCGCTGACACTGGTGTATTTCGCCCTGCATTACGTACCGGCGCTGTATCAAACGTCGGCATTGCTGCTGATCGCTTATGCGCTGCTGTTTTTGCCCCTGGCCCAGGCGCCGATCCGCACGGCGCTGAACAAGGCAGCACTACAGCTGGAAGAGGCGGCGAGAACGCTGGGCGCGTCGTCGTTCAGTGCGTTTTGCCGGGTGACGCTGCCGATTATTTTCCCGGCATTGGGGGCGGCGTTTGCGCTGGTATTCCTGGATGCGATGAAGGAATTGACGGCGACGTTGCTGCTTAGTCCGACCGGGCTGAACACCTTGGCAACTGCCGTGTGGGCGCACACCTCGAATGTGGAATTCGCGGCAGCGGCGCCCTATGCGGCATTGTTGATTTTGGTGTCGGGGCTGCCGGTGTATCTGCTTACGACGCGGATGTATCTGAGCCGCTGAAATAGCTTTCGCGAGCAAGCCCGCTCCCACATTTGCTCGCATTCCAGAAGTGGAACTCGGTCGAATGT
>NZ_JBSVWQ010000032.1:0-43981 GCF_054071215.1 Pseudomonas sp. SDO5522_S412
AACCTACGACCAATTGGTTAAAAGCCAACTGCTCTACCAACTGAGCTAACGACCCAAATATGGTCGGGGTAAGGGGATTCGAACTCCTGACATCCTGCTCCCAAAGCAGGCGCGCTACCGGACTGCGCTATACCCCGGTTTTGAAATTGGCTCCGTGACCAGGACTCGAACCTGGGACCCAATGATTAACAGTCATTTGCTCTACCGACTGAGCTATCACGGAACTACGTATTTCAAAGTGTTACGTTGTTGCATGTTACCTTCTCTTCGACGCTTCCGTATCGCTACGTTAGTGTCTCTGAGGCGCGCTATTCTACAATCTTAAAAACCCCTGTCAACCCTTTAAATTGCTTTTAAGACAATGATTTGCGCTTCTTTCTGATTTCTCCTTGGGGAGAAGAAACCGTTGGGCTGACGTTGCTGCGGGGCGCACTTTACAAGCCTTTGCCTTACAGTTCAACGCCCTATCGAAAAAAAAGGCCCCGCAATGCGGGGCCTCTTCTTATAGCAGTACCGCTTGGGCTTAGTGGAAGACGATTTCGTCGTTCTCCACCGTCGCCTCGACGCTGGTGCCCGGCATAAAGCTGCCCGACAGGATCAGCTGCGCCAACGGGTTCTCGATCCAGCGCTGGATCGCACGTTTCAACGGCCGTGCGCCATAAACCGGGTCGTAACCAACCGCGATCAGCTTGTCCAACGCCTCGCGGCTCAGCACCAGGGACAACTCGCGCTCCGCCAGACGGCTGCGCAGGCGGCCCAACTGGATCTCGGTAATGCCCGCGATCTGATCCCGCGCCAGAGGCTCGAAGATCACCACTTCATCGACCCGGTTGATGAACTCCGGCCGGAAGTGGCTGGTCAGCGCGTCCATTACCGCTGCACGCTGGGCTTCACGGTCACCCACCAGCTCCTGAATCTGTACCGAGCCCAGGTTGGAGGTCATCACGATCACCGTATTGCGGAAGTCCACGGTACGCCCGTGACTGTCCGTCAGGCGGCCATCTTCCAGCACTTGCAGCAACACGTTGAACACATCCGGGTGGGCCTTCTCGACCTCGTCCAGGAGGATCACCGAGTAAGGCTTGCGCCGTACCGCTTCGGTCAGGTAACCGCCTTCCTCGTACCCTACATAGCCTGGTGGCGCCCCGATCAGGCGAGCCACGGAATGTTTCTCCATGAACTCGGACATATCGATCCGCACCATCGCCTCTTCGGTATCAAAGAGGAATTCGGCCAGGGCCTTGCACAGCTCGGTCTTGCCCACGCCGGTCGGGCCGAGGAACATGAACGAGCCGCTCGGACGGTTCGGATCGGACAACCCGGCCCGCGAACGCCGCACCGCGTTGGACACCGCGACCACCGCCTCTTCCTGGCCGATGACGCGCTGGTGCAACAGGCTTTCCATCTTCAGCAGCTTGTCGCGCTCGCCTTCGAGCATTTTCGACACCGGGATACCGGTCCACTTCGAGACGACTTCGGCGATTTCTTCCTCGGTCACCTTACTGCGCAGCAGCTGGTTCTCGGGCTTGCCGTGCTGGTCGACCATCTGCAGGCTACGCTCCAGGTCCGGGATCACCCCGTACTGCAACTCGGCCATGCGGTTCAGGTCGCCTTTACGGCGGGCTGCTTCCAGTTCCTGACGGGACTGCTCGATCTTTTGCTGGATCTGCGCAGAACCCTGCACTTCGGCTTTTTCCGAGGTCCAGATTTCTTCGAGGTCCGAATACTCACGCTCGAGGCGAACAATTTCTTCCTGGAGTTTTTCCAGGCGTTTCTTCGCCGGCTCGTCTTCTTCTTTCTTCAGGGCCTGGGATTCAACTTTCAGCTGAATCAGGCGCCGATCCAGACGGTCCAGCACTTCGGGCTTCGAATCGATTTCCATCCGAATGCGGCTGGCCGCTTCGTCGATCAAGTCGATGGCCTTGTCCGGCAACTGCCGATCAGTGATGTAGCGATGGCTCAGTTTCGCCGCCGCGATGATCGCACCGTCGGTGATCGCGACTTTATGGTGGACCTCATACCGCTCTTTCAAGCCACGCAGGATCGCGATGGTGTCTTCTTCGCTCGGTTCTTCCACCAATACTTTCTGGAAGCGACGCTCAAGGGCCGCGTCCTTCTCGATGTACTGACGGTATTCGTTCAGCGTGGTCGCACCCACGCAATGCAACTCGCCCCGCGCCAGTGCCGGCTTGAGCATGTTGCCCGCGTCCATCGAGCCTTCGCCTTTACCGGCGCCGACCATGGTGTGCAGTTCGTCGATAAACAGAATGATCTGCCCTTCCTGCTTCGACAGTTCGTTCAGCAGGGATTTGAGGCGCTCTTCGAACTCGCCACGGAACTTGGCGCCGGCAATCAGCGACCCCATGTCCAGGGATAGCAGGCGCTTGCCTTTAAGGCCGTCCGGCACTTCACCATTAATGATGCGCTGGGCCAGGCCTTCGGCAATCGCGGTTTTACCCACGCCAGGTTCGCCGATCAGCACCGGGTTGTTCTTGGTGCGACGCTGCAGGACCTGGATGGTGCGACGAATTTCGTCGTCACGGCCGATCACCGGGTCAAGCTTGCCTTCTTCGGCGCGCTTGGTCAGGTCGACGGTGTATTTGTCCAGGGCCTGGCGGGACTCCTCGTGGTTAGGGTCATTTACCGCCTCGCCGCCGCGCAGGTTGTTGATGGCGTTTTCCAGGGCTTTTTTGCTCACGCCCTGGCCCAGCAACAATTTGCCGAGTTTACTGTTGTCGTCCATCGCGGCGAGCAGCACTACTTCACTGGAGATGAACTGGTCACCCTTTTGCTGCGCCAGTCGATCCGCCTGGTTAAGCAGACGCGCCAGATCCTGGGACATATTCACGTCGCCAGTCGGGTTTTGGATTTTCGGCAGTTGGTCGAGCTCTTTGCTCAACTCCTTGCGCAGGCTGTTGACGTCGAAGCCCACCTGCATCAGCAAGGGTTTGATGGAACCGCCTTGCTGCTCCAGGAGCGCTTGCATCAAGTGCGCAGGCTCGATGGCCGGATGATCCAGGCCAACCGCCAGAGATTGGGCGTCAGATAAAGCCAACTGCAATTTGCTGGTTAAACGATCAATACGCATTAGTCACCTTCCTTTTGAGCAGGCCGGAGCTATGAACAAACACATCCTGAATGAAGAAACCTGCCAGATACCCTTATAGATGGGGTGGATTCTGGAAGATTCAAGCGGGCGACCGCTGACTTGCGTCAGGATTGACCCAAGTCAAAGGAGTCTAGCGTTCAAGCCAGACAAGGGAGGCAAACCGACCGGTGCGCGGGCTGCGACGGTAGGAATAGAAGCGGGGATCCGTCACGGTGCACAAACCACCACCGTACACGGCAGTGACGCCGCGGGCGGCAAGCCGCAGGCGAGCCAGTTGGTAAATGTCGGCCATGAACTTGCCCGGGTTCTGACTGGGCACGAACGCCTCAATCGTTTCCGGAAGTTGCTGCATAAAGGCTTCACGCACTTCCGGGCCGACTTCAAAGGCTTGCGGACCGATGGCCGGCCCCAGCCACACCAGTACGTCGGCAGGCTCGGTATCCAGGCTTTCAACGGTCGCTTCCAATACGCCAGCGGCCAGGCCACGCCAGCCGGCATGGGCTGCCGCGACGCGGGTACCGGCGCGATTGCAAAACAAGGCAGGCAGGCAATCAGCCGTCATCGAAGTGCAGGCGATGCCCGGAGTGCTGGTCCAACTGCCATCGGCTTCGGCAGTCCGGCCGGGATCCGCCTCGACGACAACCACACCGTGAACCTGGCGCAACCAGGCGGGCTGGATATTGAAGGCAGCGCAGAGACGACGGCGATTTTCGAGCACGGCTTCGAGGCTGTCCTCGACATGATCGCCGAGATTTAGGCTGTCGAACGGCGCCACGCTGACGCCGCCCGCACGGGTGGTAACGCAGGCTTTCACCCCGGCCGGCGCGGGCCAGTCAGGAATCAGCCAGTCACTCATCCGATAAACGCCTCGCGATCCTGCTTGAGCAGCGACAACAACCAGACAAAATCGTCTGGGAGTGGCGATTCCCAGCTCATGCGTTTACCGCTCGTCGGATGATCCAGCTCCAGGAAGCGTGCATGCAGCGCCTGGCGCGGGAAGGTTTTCAGCGAATCAACCATGGTTGCACTGGCCGCCGGCGGAATGCGGAAGCGCCCACCGTAGGCCGGATCTCCGACCAACGGGAAGTTGATGTGCGCCATGTGCACCCGAATCTGGTGGGTACGACCGGTTTCCAGCTTTACCCGCACGTGAGTGTGGGAGCGGAAACGCTCAAGCACGCGGTAGTGGCTGACGGCTTGCTTGCCGCCTTCCATCACCGCCATACGCTGGCGCTGCTGGCCGTGGCGGCCGATCGGGGCATTGATTTTGCCACCGGCGGTTACCACGCCGATCACGATGCATTCGTAGATCCGGCTGACGCTGCGGCTCTGCAGTTGTGTGACCAGCTGCGTCTGCGCCTGAATGGTCTTGGCTACCACCATGAGGCCGGTGGTGTCCTTGTCCAGGCGGTGCACGATGCCGCAGCGCGGGACATTGATGATGTCCGGCACGTGGTGCAACAAGGCATTGAGCAGCGTGCCATCAGCGTGCCCGGCGGCCGGGTGAACCACCAGGCCGGCAGGTTTGTTGATCACCAGGATGTCGTCGTCTTCATAGACGATGTCCAGTTCAATGTCCTGGGCGATCCATTCTCCCTGGGCTTCCTGCTCGGCAGTCAGCTCAAGAATCGCACCACCATGGACTATGTCTCGCGGGCGGATAACCGCTCCATCCACAGTCAGGCGGCCGTCTTTGATCCAGGCGGAAAGGCGCGAGCGCGAGTGCTCAGCGAATAATTGTGCGGCGACTTGATCGAGGCGTTGGCCGCCCAATTCGGACGGCACCTCTGCGCGAAGTTCAATTTTATCGGACATGCTCAGACTAGGCGTGGCACAGCCTTTGGTTTCGGCTGCGCGCTTGTGGTTAAATACGGCGTCTTTTGCCCCGAGGCTTTCCAAGGGGCGCTCATCATAACAGGACGGCCCCGCCCAAGACAGCGGCCGTCATAGGGACGCAAGCCGCCATGCAAGTGAAACACCTGCTGCTGATCGCCATCCTCGCCATGACTGCTGCTTGCTCGTCAACAAAGGAAGTCGTCGACGAAAACCTGAGCGAGGTCGAGCTGTACCAACAAGCTCAGACCGACCTGAACAACCACAGCTACACCAGCGCCACGACCAAGCTCAAGGCACTGGAGTCGCGGTATCCGTTCGGGCGCTACGCCGACCAGGCCCAGCTCGAGCTGATCTACGCCAACTACAAGAACGCCGAGCCGGAAGCTGCCAAGTCCGCCGCCGAGCGTTTTATCCGCCTGCACCCTCAGCACCCGAACGTGGACTACGCCTACTACCTCAAGGGCCTGACCTCGTTTGACCAGGACGTTGGCCTGCTGGCGCGCTTCCTGCCGCTGGACATGACCAAGCGTGACCCGGGCGCTGCCCGCGACTCCTACAACGAGTTCGCCCAGCTCACCAGCCGCTACCCCAACAGCCGCTACGCGCCGGACGCCAAGCAGCGCATGATCTACCTGCGCAACCTGCTGGCTTCCTACGAAATCCACGTAGCCCACTACTACCTGACCCGTCAGGCGTACGTTGCTGCCGCCAACCGTGGCCGTTACGTAGTGGAAAACTTCCAGGAAACCCCATCGGTGGGTGACGGCCTGGCCGTGATGACCGAGGCTTACCAGCGCCTGCACCTGGACGCCCTGGCGGCCACCAGCCTGGAAACCCTGAAGCTCAACTACCCGGACCACCCAAGCCTGAAGGACGGCCAGTTCGTACCGCAGGTTGCCGAAGCCGACAACCGCTCGTGGTTGAGCAAGTACACCCTGGGCCTGATCGAGTCCCGTCCACCGCTGCCGCCGGGCGAAACCCGCGCCAACCAGGACATCATCAAGCAATACCAGGACGCCAAGGATTCGATTCCATCGGACCTCAAGCCGCGTGACGAAAACGGCGACATCATCGAAGAGCAAGGGCCTCAAGCCTTGGGCAATAACGAAGATCGCTCGTGGTTCAGCTACATGACTTTCGGTATCTTTGACTGATTGTTCGCCGCGATGCGAAAAGGGAGCTCTTCGGAGCTCCCTTTTTTATTGCGCTGCATAATTGCGCTGTGCGCCCATCACGTCCTTGGCTAAACTGCGGGATTCCTTGTCGAGAAGCTGCCCACCATGGTTCGTCTACTGTTCTGGATCGCCGTTATTGCTGCCGCGGTATGGTTTTGGCGCAAATTCAAAAGCCCGGCCGCCAAACAGCAGCGGCCCAGCGAACAGGGCCCGATCCAGATGGTTCGTTGCGCCCACTGTGGCCTTCACCTGCCACAGGATCGAGCCTTGAGCCTGCGCCAGGAATGGTATTGCACCCAGGCGCATCTGGAGCAGGGGCCGAAATCTATCCAGCGTTGACTCGGCCTGCCGGCGCATACGGGGCCGGATCAATGATCGGCTCATGTCCCAGCAACAAATCGGCAAACAGTTGGCAGGACGCCGGCGCCAGCACCAGGCCGTTGCGGTAATGCCCGCAGTTGAGCCACAGCCCGTCGAAACCTGGCACCTTGCCAATATACGGAATGCCCTCCGGCGAGCCGGGCCGCAAACCGGCCCAATGCCCCACCACTTCGGCATCGGCCAGGGCCGGAATCAACTCGACGGCAGAGGCTTTCAGGCTTTCCAGTGCAGAGTCGGTGGGCGTCTTGTCGAACCCCTCGTGCTCCAGCGTGCTACCAATCAGAATGTGCCCATCCCGCCGGGGAATCGCATAACGCCCCTTGGCCAGGACCATGCACGACAAGAAGTCCGACGCACACTTGTACAAGATCATCTGCCCCTTGACCGGCTCCACGGGCAACTCAAGCCCCAGGCGGCCCAGCAACTCACCGCTCCAGGCGCCGGCGGCCAGCACTACCTGATCGCCATGGATCGGCCCGAGCGCCGTATTCACCCCAACAACCTTGCCGCCCTGCTGAATAAACCCATCAACCGCACACTGCTCGTGAATCGTCACGCCCGGCAGGGCCAACAAGGCCGCCTTGAGGGATTTGACCAACCGCGGATTACGCACATTGGCCACATCCGCCATATAGATCGCCTGGGAAAACCCGGCACCCAGCACCGGCACAGCGTCATGGGCAGCTGAAACATCCACCTTGCTCAGCGGGCGCCCTTCGCGGGCTGCCCAGGCAAGCGCCTCGGTTTCATCATCCAGGTCCAGCCAATACAGGCCGGTGGTGTGAACTTCCGGGTCAATGCCAGTAGCCGCGAACAGACGCTCTGCCAGTTGCGGGTAAAAATCCTGGGACCAGTGCGCCAGGGCCGTCACGGCCGGGCTGTAGCGCCACGGGTAGAGCGGGGAGACAATGCCGCCGCCGGCCCAGGAAGACTCCTGACCGACCGCCGAACGATCCAGCAACACAACCGCTTGCCCTTGGGTCGCCAGGTTGAACGCCGTCAACAACCCGATTACCCCACCACCCACAACCACTACTTGCTGTTGCTTAGCCATTGTTCGATCCAGCCGATAAAAAGAAAAAGGCACGCCCGGCGCCCAATCGTCCAGCTTCCTCATCATTGCCCCCAGCACGCCTTGCGCGTCATATCAGGCGCGGCTCCCGGATTGCTTCGCGCACCGGTACTGCTCAGACTGAAGGCGGCACAGGGATCGCCCGCCATCACCGAGTCAATTGCCGGCGTGGCAAGCAGAACGAAATCCTGAGGGTTCAATGCAGGGGTGATTCTATAGCGATCATTGCCGGCGATGACGCCAGTCGCATCAATAAAAGTGCCGTTCCTCGCGTAATAGCGCTCAAGGTACTGTGCCTGCTCACTCAGCAACCCGGCAATTTCCGCGCGATAGACCTTTTTCATATGGCTGAGATACCCGGGATAGGCGACGCCCGCCAGGAGTCCGACGATCGCCACGGCGATCAGTAATTCGATCAGGGTGAAGCCTGTGCAATCCTTGCCCATCGTGCTGCTCACCTATTGAAGTTGTCGCCACATGATTCGTCGAAAACGCTCGCCGGGCCCACTGCCCACACGGGCATACACAGACTCCAGGACGGAGCGTGAGTGCCCACTGACGCCCACTGATGTCACGCGATAGACCGTGGCCTGGGCCTCTGCCGGGAGCTGAGCCAAACCCGTTCCCGGCCCCAGGTTTTGAATACCGTAGACGCCATCTTTCATCCCTATCCAGGTCACAGTCGATACGGGATTCGTCCCCGGCCCCACTACCGAAACCGATTCGGCAGGTGGCGCGCACGCAGCCGTCGAGTGGCAAGGGCGCAGGGCGAAACCTGACGCCTGCACCAAAGACTCGCCAAGCCTGAGGCCGCTTTCGGCCTGCTGAAACGACTGGTTGCGCTGCCGAAGGCTGCCGGTAATTTTTTCTTGCGAGATTGCTCCCTGCATCGAAGACAATCCGAGGAGTGCCAACAGCAGCAGGAATACCAGGCTGATCAGCAAAACCATGCCTGCCTGCCTCGAACGGGAGAGGTAATAACCCATGGGCACGCTACTCCAGGCGATTACGTAGTGCCGCGACCACGCTGTAGGCCTGGTCTTTCACCAACCCATTTGGATCCTGAAGTGTCAGCAGAATCCGCACGCTGCGGATGAGCGACTCATCGCCGGGGTTGGGGTCATATCGGCTGACAACCGTTGAGCCTGGCTTCTCGGCCACGCCGAAACTGATATCGAATGCCCCCACGTTATCCACCAGCACCGCTTTGCTCGGGGCCGCCAGCGTGCTGAACTTCAGCTGCCCGCCCTCAAAGGTGTAGGTCAGCTTGCGCAGTGGGAAGTGGATTTGCCGGGGCGTCGCTGCCGGCGGGCTCCCAACATAGGCGTGGGCAGAACCGGTGCAATCGGAAAGCACCGTCCAGTCCGGCTTGCTGCCACCCTGCCCGACGTCGGCGGTCACCAGCGTCAGGGACCGGGAGCTGCCGGTGGTACTCCATCCAATGGGACGATCAAAACCTGCGGGAGCGTTGCTGATTGATGCAGCGGACAAGCAGCCAAACATGCCCGCCTGGCGTATTTCCTGAATCAGCTTGCCAAGGGCGAACCGTGCATCATCCTGCAACAGCGAAGCCGCACTCTGGCTGGCATAAGTGGTTCGGGAGCTGAGTGCAATCTGGGTCACCCCCAGGATCAACATCAGGCCGAGGGCCAATGCCAGCAGCATCTCCACCAGGCTGAAACCGCACACTGGACCTCTCATGGCAACACCCTCGGGTCGACTGCAATCCGGCTGGTCAGGGTGAACGTTTCCCGGGTGCCTTGAGCCTTCGCTCCACGGGAGTCGTCCCAACTGATGCTGATGGTCACTTCTCGCTGATTGACCGCAACCGACCCCTTAGCGCTTTCCCCGGCGAACCCGGCGATATTCGCTTCAAAGTCGTGCAGGTCCAGATCACGCACACTCGCGACCGAGGTGCTGGAGGGCGCGCGTTCACCCTGGCCCCAGGAGTAATCAGCACCCGAATTGGCGCGGATCCGGTCGAGCATGTCGTAGGCAATGAAACTGGCCTGACTGGTCATCCTGGAACTGTCGGTGTATTTCAATGCATTGAGCTGAATGACTGCCGCCCCTAGCAGGCCGACAGCGAGGATCAGCACAGATACCAGGACCTCGATCAGGGTCATTCCGGCCTGGGTCGGTTGCGGGTGGGGCGTTACGGGAAAAGCGTTCATTACCATCGCCATCCATGTCGAAGGTCATCAGAAAGCAGCGCAAACCTGCTGTGCGACGCAAGACTAGCGCCGGTATTGCCTGAGCGCTGCCCCCCGGAACAAAGCGAAATACTTTGGACAGAATGGCCACCATTCGACCCGCCGGACTGGGCGCTATAACTATGTCTGCCATCCGGCACCGACTGAAAAAGCACACCGCGTCCACGGAGGGACGGCCCATGAAACAACGAGGTTTCTCGCTGATTGAACTGATACTCGGCCTGTTCCTGAGCGGCATCCTGGCCAATCTGGCAGTGCCGAGCCTCAAGGGGCTGCTCGAGTCGCAACGACGCCAGAGCGCCGCCGAATCCCTTGCCGGCGGACTGCGTTATGCCCGCACAGAAGCCATCGCACGCAATCGCACGGTGGTTATCCATGCATTGGACGATGACTGGAGCCGGGGTTGGAGGGTGATACTGGACCTGAACGGTCGCGGCCATCTGGACGACAAAAACCCGGTGCTGCTGGAGCGCCAGGACAGTGGGCAGATACCGATTGTGGGGAATACGCCGGTGAGAACCCAGATACGCTTCAGCAGCCTGGGCGAACCGCTGCTGTCAGCAGGGGCATTCAGCGCCGGCACCGTCCACGTGTGTGCGACGGACCAGCAACTGAGCCTGTATCAAATAGTGCTGGCCGCCAGCGGGCGTATCAGCCTGCGCAGTAACAAGACCGAGCAGGCTTTGTGCCGGGGCTATGCCGGTACTCCGGGCCTCAGAGCAGCGAACGAACCCGCAGCTCCTTGGGCATGGAGAAAGTGATGTTCTCTTCACGGCCAGCCAGTTCATCAGCGCCCGTGGCGCCCCAGGCCTGCAGTTGCTGAATAACGCCACGCACCAGGACTTCCGGGGCCGAGGCTCCGGCAGTGATGCCGATGCGTTCGACACCGTCGAACCAGCTGCGCTGCATGTCTTCGGCACCATCGATCAGGTAGGCCGGGGTGGCCATGCGCTCGGCCAGTTCGCGCAGGCGGTTGGAGTTGGAGCTGTTGGGGCTCCCCACCACCAGCACAACATCGCATTCGTCGGCCAATTGCTTGACCGCATCCTGGCGGTTCTGGGTGGCGTAGCAGATGTCATCCTTGCGTGGACCGCCGATGGCCGGGAAGCGCGAGCGCAAGGCATCGATGACGCGGCTGGTGTCGTCCATGGACAAGGTGGTCTGGGTAACGAAAGCCAGCTTTTCAGGGTTGTGCACCTGCAATGCAGCGACGTCTTTTTCGTCTTCCACCAGGTAGATCGCACCACCATTGCTGCCATCGTACTGGCCCATGGTGCCTTCGACTTCCGGGTGACCGGCGTGGCCGATCAGGATGCATTCACGACCATCACGGCTGTAGCGCGCGACCTCGATATGCACCTTGGTCACCAGCGGGCAGGTGGCGTCGAACACTTTCAGGCCACGGCCTGCTGCTTCGGTGCGTACCGCCTGGGAAACGCCGTGAGCGCTGAAGATGACGATAACGTCGTCCGGCACCTGGTCCAGTTCTTCAACGAAGATGGCCCCGCGGCTGCGCAGGTCTTCGACCACAAACTTGTTGTGGACGACTTCATGGCGCACGTAAATCGGCGGCCCGAAAACTTCCAGGGCGCGGTTGACGATTTCAATCGCCCGGTCCACGCCGGCGCAGAAGCCACGGGGGTTGGCGAGTTTGATTTGCATGCTGTGCCTCGTGTCTTGCCCTGTAGGATCGAGCTTGTGTGGCGAGGGCGCTTGCTCCCGCTGGGCCGCGAAGCAGCCCCAACAAGCTCGCCCCTGCAGTAGGCCGATTTCGTTAGTTACAGCGCTTTAACGTCGATGATTTCGACATCAAAGGTCAAGGTTTTCCCGGCCAACGGGTGGTTGAAATCGATGGTCACTTGCGCGTCATCAAAGGCCTTCACCACACCCGGCAGTTCAGTATTCGCCGCATCGTTGAAGATCACCAGCAAGCCTTCCGACAGCTCCATGTCCTGGAACTGCGAACGCGGGATGATCTGCACGTTTTGCGGGTTGGGCTGGCCAAAGGCGTTTTCCGGCAGGATCTGCAGGTTGCGCTTGTCGCCGGCCTTGAAACCGAACAGTGCCGCTTCGAAACCCGGTAGCAGGTTGCCGTCGCCGACCTTGAAGGTCGCCGGGGCCTTGTCGAACGTGCTGTCGACCGTGTCGCCATTCTCCAGGCGCAATGCGAAATGCAAGGTGACTTCCGTGTTCTGGCCAATGCGTTGCTCAGCCAATACCTGTTCAGTCATGAACGGTCTCTCCGGTTTTCTTGCTTTTGAACATATCCAACGCCAGCATGATTGCACCGACGGTGATGGCGCTGTCGGCAAAGTTGAACGCCGGGAAGTACCAGCGGTTCTGCCAATGCACCAGAATAAAGTCGATCACATGGCCCAGGGCAATGCGGTCGTAGAGGTTGCCCAATGCGCCACCCAGCACCAGCGCCAACGCAACGGCCAGCCAGGTGTCGTTACGCCCCAGGCGCTTGAGCCAGACTACCAGCACGGCACTGACCACCACGGCGATCAGGGCAAACAGCCAGCGCTGCCAGCCGGAGCTGTCAGCCAAGAAGCTGAACGCAGCGCCGGTGTTGTAGGCCAGGGTCCAGCTGAAGTAGTCGGGAATCACCACGATCTGCTGGTACATCTCCAGGGCGCCTTCGAAGTGAGCCTTGCTGAGCTGGTCAATGACCAGCACCAGCACGCTCAACACGAGCAAGCCCAGGCGTCCAAAACGACTGGCTTCAGGCATAGTGACGAACCTCGCCAGCGCCAGAGATGTTGTCGACACAGCGACCGCAGATTTCCGGATGCTCGGGGTTCACGCCGACATCTTCACGGCAGTGCCAGCAACGGGCGCACTTGGCGAAGGAGGACTTGACCACCTTGAGCTTGAGACCCGGGACTTCGGTCGCGACTGCGTCTGCAGGCGCCTGGGCAAACGGCGCCAGGCTGGCGGTCGAGGTGATCAGGACGAAGCGCAGTTCGTTGCTCAGCTTGGCCAGGTCAGCGGTCAGGCCTTCCTCGGCAAACAGCGTGACTTCGGCCTGCAGGTTGCCGCCAACGGCCTTCGCCGCGCGCTGCACTTCCAGCTCCTTGTTCACGGCAACCTTGACGGCCATTACGCCTTCCCAGTACTCGCGGCCCAGCTCGAAGTCGGCCGGCAATTCGGTCAGGCCTTCGTACCAGGTGTTGAGCATCACGGACTCGTTCCGCTCGCCCGGCAGGTATTCCCACAGTTCGTCGGCGGTGAATGCCAGGATCGGGGCGATCCAGCGCACCAGCGCTTCAGAGATGTGGTACAGCGCGGTCTGCGCCGAACGGCGGGCCTTGCTGTTGGCGCCGGTGGTGTACTGGCGGTCCTTGATGATGTCGAGGTAGAAACCACCCAGCTCCTGCACGCAGAAGTTGTGGATCTTCGAGTAGACGTTCCAGAAGCGGTATTCGCCGTAGTGCTCTTGCAGCTCGCGCTGCAGCAACAGGGTACGGTCCACGGCCCAACGGTCCAGGGCGAGCATTTCCTCGGCCGGCAGGATGTCGGTGGCCGGGTTGAAACCGGTCAGGTTCGACAGCATGAAGCGTGCGGTATTACGGATCCGGCGGTAGGCATCGGCGCTGCGCTGCAGGATCTGCTCGGAAACGGCCATCTCGCCCGAGTAATCGGTAGAGGCAACCCACAGGCGCATGATGTCGGCGCCCAGGGTGTCGTTGACCTTTTGCGGCGCGATCACGTTGCCCAGGGACTTGGACATCTTGCGACCGTTCTCGTCGACGGTGAAACCGTGGGTCAGCAGCTCGCGGTACGGGGCGTGATCGTCGATCGCGCAACCGGTCAGCAACGAGGAGTGGAACCAGCCACGGTGTTGGTCCGAACCTTCCAGGTACAGGTCGGCACGCGGGCCGGTCTCGTGGCCCATCGGGTGCGAGCCGCGCAGTACGTGCCAGTGGGTGGTACCCGAGTCGAACCAGACGTCGAGGGTGTCGCTGATCTTGTCGTACAGCGGCGCTTCGTCGCCCAGCAACTCGGCGGCGTCCAGCTTGAACCAGGCTTCGATGCCCTCTTGTTCAACGCGCTGGGCAACCTCTTCCATCAGCTCGACGGTACGTGGGTGCAACTCGCCGCTTTCCTTGTTCAGGAAGAACGGAATCGGCACGCCCCAGTTGCGCTGGCGGGAGATGCACCAGTCCGGACGGTTGGCGATCATCGAGTGCAGGCGCGCCTGGCCCCAGGCCGGAACGAACTTGGTGTCTTCGATCGCCTTGATCGCACGCTTGCGCAGGGTTTCGCCGCTGGTCGGCTCTTTGTCCATGCCGATAAACCACTGCGCAGTGGCGCGGTAGATCAGCGGGGTCTTGTGACGCCAGCAGTGCATATAGCTGTGGGTGATGGTTTCGGTGTGCAGCAGCGCACCGACTTCCGCCAGCTTGTCGACGATCGCCGAGTTGGCCTTGAAGATGAACTGGCCACCGAAGAATTCCAGGGACGGCACGTACACGCCGTTGCTTTGCACGGGATTGATGATGTCGTCGTTGACCAGGCCGTACTGCTTGCAGATCACGAAGTCGTCTACGCCATAGGCAGGCGAGCAGTGAACCACGCCGGTGCCGGCGCCCAGCTCAACGTACTCGGCCAGGTAGATTGGCGACAGGCGGTCGTAGAACGGGTGACGGAAGTTGATCAGTTCCAGCGCGGACCCGGTAGTGGTCGCGATCACCGAGCCTTGCAGGTTGTAGCGGGCCAGGCACGCCTCCACCAGCTCTTCAGCCAGCACCAGCAGTTTGTCACCGACGTCCACCAGGGCGTAGGTGAATTCCGGGTGCACGTTCAGCGCCTGGTTGGCCGGGATGGTCCACGGGGTGGTGGTCCAGATCACGATGGAGGCTGGCTTGGCCAGGCTCGCCAGACCGAAGGCTTGCGCCAGTTTGGCTTCGTCGGCGATCGGGAAGGCCACGTCGATGGTCGAGGACTTCTTGTCTTCGTACTCGACTTCGGCTTCAGCCAAGGCCGAGCCGCAATCGAAGCACCAGTTCACGGGCTTGAGGCCCTTGAACACGAAACCGCCCTTGACGATTTCGGCCAAGGCACGGATTTCACCGGCCTCGTTCTTGAAGTTCATGGTCTTGTACGGGTTAGCCCAGTCGCCCAACACACCCAGGCGGATGAATTCGGACTTCTGCCCTTCGATCTGCTCGGTGGCGTAGGCACGGCACAGTTCGCGGGTTTTATCCGCGCCCAGGTTCTTGCCGTAGGTCACTTCGACCTTGTGTTCAATCGGCAGGCCGTGGCAGTCCCAGCCCGGGACATAAGGCGCGTCGAAACCCGAAAGGGTTTTCGAGCGGATGATCATGTCCTTGAGAATCTTGTTCAGCGCATGACCGATGTGAATCGTGCCGTTGGCATAAGGAGGGCCGTCGTGCAGGACGAATTTCGGACGATCCTTGCCAATCTCGCGCAACTTTCCGTACAGGCCAATACTGTCCCAGCGCTGCAGGATCTGCGGTTCGCGCTGTGGCAGGCCGGCCTTCATTGGGAAGGCGGTGTCCGGAAGGTTTAGCGTGGCTTTATAGTCGGTCATTTAAGGCTCTTCATTAGCGATGGGCGCTAGGTGCGGCTAGTGCACGGGCGGCGGCGACATCCGCATTGATCGCCGTTTTCAACGCCTCCAGGGAGGCGAAACGCTGCTCTTCACGCAGCTTTTGGTGGAAAGCCACCGTCAAACGCCGGTCATACAAATCACCGGCAAAATCCAAAAGGTGAACTTCCAGGTGGGCTTTGCCATCACCTGCAACCGTGGGCCTGACGCCTATGTTGGCGACTCCGGGCCACGATTGGCCGTCGATGTCGACACTCACCAGGTAAACCCCGGTCAGTGGCACACGACGGCGCTTGAGCTGCACGTTGGCGGTTGGCGTGCCCAGTTGGCGCGCCAGCTTCTGGCCGTGCAGCACCCGCCCGGCAATCCGGAACGGGCGACCGAGCAAACGCTCGGCCAAGGCGAAGTCGGCAGCGGCCAGGGCGTTACGCACCTGGGTACTGCTCACGCGCAGGCCGTCCAGTTCGACGGTTTGCGCGGCTTCGACGGTAAAACCCTGGGTGACGCCGGCCTGCTGCAGGAAATCGAAATCCCCTACCCGGTCGCAACCGAAACGGAAGTCGTCGCCGACCTCCAGATGCTGCACGCCAAGGCCGTCCACCAGGATACGGTCGACGAACTCGGCGGCGCTGAGGCTGCGCAAGCGCTGGTTGAAAGCCAGGCAGAGGACGCGGTCCACACCTTCTTCAGCCAGCAGTTGCAGCTTGTCCCGCAGGCGGGCCAGACGCGCCGGCGCCGTCTGCGGGGTAAAGAATTCTCGCGGCTGTGGTTCAAAAATCACCACGCAGCTGGGCACGCCCAACTCAACCGCACGCTCACGCAGGCGGGCCAGGATAGCCTGGTGGCCACGGTGAACACCGTCAAAGTTGCCAATAGTGGCGACGCAGCCCCGATGCTGGGGGCGCAGGTTGTGGAGACCTCGAACCAGCTGCATAACGCGCTTCTTGCTCATAAAGTGGTCGATTATAACCACACCCGGCCCCGGACGACAGGCAACAGCGCAGGCCATTTGCGCGAATCGATAAAACAACCGTCTTATCGACGAAAAGTCTCTAGCTCAGCGACTTGCGATTGAAATCCCGCAAGCGGAAGCCCATCAGCAGCAACATGCCGAAGTACACCAGCACACCAGCCGCCACCAACGCTCCCAGGCGCATGAAGCGCTCGAGCATATGGCCCTGCTCCCAGGCCGGCATGAAGTGCATCAGGCCCAGCAGTACCGCGGCCATCGTCCCCACCGCCACCACCAACTTGAGCGCAAACAAGCCCCAGCCCGCCTGAGGCTGGAACATTTTCTGTTTACGCAGCTGATAAAACAGCAGCCCGGCGTTGATGCAGGCCCCCACACTGATCGCCAGCGCCAGCCCGGCATGCTTCAGCGGACCGATGAACGCTAAGTTGAGCAGCTGGGTAACCACCAGGGTGAAGATCGCGATCTTTACCGGGGTACGGATGTTTTGTTGAGCATAAAAGCCGGGAGCCAGCACCTTGATCACGATAATGCCCAGCAGCCCAACGGAATAGGCGATCAGCGCACGCTGGGTCATCGAGGCGTCAAACGCAGTGAACTGGCCGTACTGGAACAGCGCGACCGTCAGTGGCTCGGCGAGCAACCCCAGGGCCACGGCACACGGCAGCACCAGCACGAAGCACAGGCGCAGGCCCCAGTCGAGAATCCGCGAATATTCGTGGCGGTCTTTGCTGGCATAGGTACGCGACAGCGTTGGCAGCAGGATGGTGCCGAGTGCCACGCCGAGCACGCCGGACGGCAATTCCATCAGACGGTCGGCGTAGTACATCCACGACACCGAACCCGAGACCAGCAGCGAGGCGAAGGCGGTGTTGATGATCAGGGAAATCTGGCTGACGGAAACCCCGAGGATGGCCGGCAGCATGTTGCGCATCACCCGCCAGACGCCGGTGTCCTTGAGATTCAAACGCGGCAGCACGAGCATGCCGATTTTCTTCAGGTGCGGCAGCTGGTACAGCAGTTGTGCCAGGCCACCAGCCAGGACCGCCCAGCCGAGGGCCATCACAGGCGGATCGAAATACGGTGTCAGGAACAGCGCAAAAATAATCATGCTGACGTTAAGCAGGGTCGGCACGAAGGCCGGCACCGAGAAACGGTTCCAGGTATTGAGGATCGCCCCGGCCAGGGACGACAGGGAAATCAGCAATATATAAGGAAAGGTCACCCGCAACAGATCAGTGGTCAGGGCGAATTTTTCCGGTGTATTGGCAAAACCGGGGGCCGTGGCCCAGATCACCCAGGGCGCGGCGAGCATCCCGGCGATCGTCACCAGCGTCAGCACCAACGTCAGCAAACCCGAAACATAGGCAATGAAGGTGCGGGTCGCCTCCTCGCCTTGCTGGGCCTTGTACTCCGCCAGAATCGGCACGAATGCCTGGGAAAAAGCCCCCTCGGCGAAGATCCGCCGCAGCAGGTTGGGCAGTTTAAAGGCAATGAAGAAGGCATCCGTGGCCATGCTGGCGCCAAAAATACGTGCCAGCAGCGTGTCACGCACAAACCCCAGAACCCGGGAAATCATAGTGATAGAGCTGACAGCGGCCAACGATTTGAGCAGATTCATTGAAAGAGTTTTTGCCTATAGATAAAGAGCAGGCGAACAAACGGCCCACATATGCGATACTCCGCGCCTGCAACAAGCACAGAGCCAAAGCTCGCGAGTTTACAGGTCAAGCGCCGGAAATAAATCACCCGCCTCTTAAGATCGACCACTCAGCAGTTCGCATCACACGCCCTTGACAAGACTTCAACTCATCGGCATGATTCGCGGCCTATTTTGTTTGCTATTTCCTAAAAAGTCTTTCGAGGAGCTCGACGGTGGCCAACACACCTTCCGCCAAAAAACGTGCAAAACAGGCTGAGAAGCGTCGCAGCCACAACGCCAGCCTGCGTTCCATGGTTCGTACCTACATCAAGAATGTAGTTAAAGCCATTGACGCAAAAGACGCTGAAAAAGCTCAAGCTGCTTACGTTCTGGCTGTGCCAGTTATCGACCGTATGGCCGATAAAGGCATCATCCACAAGAACAAAGCTGCTCGCCATAAAGGTCGTCTGAATGGCCACATCAAGGCTCTGAACCTTGCTGCTGCAGCCTAAGCGATAAGCTTGTTAAAAAACCGACCCCAGGGTCGGTTTTTTATTGCCTGCGATTTGGGAAAGCCAAAAAAAGAGCCGGCATGCCGGCTCTGCTTCAGATTTATTGCGCTGTGGGCCACGGCAGGATCGGAATCGCCGTCACCGCATTCTGGGGGCTGCCTTCGATCAAGCGGTCGCTGTAGACCAGATACACCAGGGTATTGCGCTTCTTGTCGAGGAAACGCACCACCTGCATGGTCTTGAAGACCAGGGACGTGCGCTCCTTGAACACCTCATCCCCATCCTTCAGCTCGCCCTTGAAGCGAATCGCACCTACCTGGCGACAGGCAATCGACGCCTCGGCGCGATCCTCCGCCAGACCCAACCCACCCTTTACCCCGCCCGTCTTGGCGCGAGACAGGTAGCAGGTCACGCCATCCACCTTCGGGTCATCAAAGGCCTCGACCACGATCCGGTCATTGGGGCCGACAAACTTGAACACCGTCGACACCTGGCCAATCTCTTCGGCCGACGCCAGCAACGGCATCGCCAGCAGCAAACCGAGCAATCCCTTCATTACGCGCATCGAGACTTCCTTTTTACTTAAACCAGAATCAGGTTATCCCGGTGAACCAGCTCCGGCTCAGCCATGTAACCCAACAGACCGACAATCGCCTCAGACGACTGCCCGATGATTTTCTGCGCCTCAAGGGCGCTGTAGTTGGCAAGGCCACGGGCAATCTCACGACCGTCCGGCGCCACGCACACCACCATTTCGCCACGGCGGAAGCTGCCCTGGACCAGTTTTACACCCACCGGCAGCAAGCTTTTGTTGCCTTGGGACAACGCTGAAACCGCACCAGCATCCAACACCAGGGTACCGCGCGTCTGAAGATGCCCCGCCAGCCACTGCTTGCGCGCCGCCAGCATGCCACGCTCAGGCGACAGCAGCGTACCGATGCGCTCGCCCGCCTTGAGGCGATCCAGCACCCGCTCAATCCGACCGCCAACGATGATGGTATGCGCGCCGGAACGCGCCGCCAGCCGTGCCGCACGCAGCTTGGTCTGCATGCCGCCACGCCCCAGGGCACCGCCGACACTGCCAGCCACCGCATCCAGCGCCGGATCATCGGCACGCGCTTCGTAAATCAGCTGGGCCTCAGGGTTATTGCGCGGGTCAGCGTCGAACATGCCGTCGCGATCCGTGAGGATCACCAGCAAATCAGCCTCAACCAGGTTGGCCACCAGCGCTGCCAGGGTGTCGTTGTCACCGAAGCGAATCTCGTCGGTCACCACGGTGTCATTCTCGTTGATCACCGGGATCACCTTGAGTTCAACCAGGGCACGCAGGGTGCTGCGGGCATTCAGGTAGCGCTTGCGGTCGGACAAGTCGTCATGGGTGAGCAGAATCTGCGCCGTGTGGCGCCCGTGCTCGGCAAAGCTGGACTCCCAGGCCTGCACCAGGCCCATCTGACCAATGGCAGCAGCGGCTTGCAGCTCGTGCATCGCGCTGGGTCGCGCGGTCCAGCCAAGGCGGCTCATGCCGGCGGCAACCGCCCCGGACGACACCAACACCAACTCGACGCCGGCCTCATGCAAGGCCACCATCTGGTCCACCCAGACACTCATGGCCGCACGATCCAGCCCCTTGCCATCCGCCGTCAGCAGCGCGCTACCGATCTTAACGACCCAACGCTGCGCACCTGTCACCTTGCTCCGCATCATCTTCAACCTTAGATAGAGGGCCGCGCGACCCAGCGCCGCCCATAACGTTATTCGTGACTACCGATTTCCAGATACCAAAACGCCGCTCGATTGAGCGGCGCTTAAGTTTACTGCAACGAATCAGTCGCGCACGTAAATGATTTCCGGACCATCTTCATCATCCACGTCTTCCTCGTCCCAATCATCGTCACCGATATCATGGACCGACTTGACGCCACTGCGACGCAGGGCACGCTGATCATCCAGCGCCTGCAACTGGGCACGAGCCTCGTCTTCGATGCGCTGATCCAGTTCAGCCAGCTCGGCCTTGTAGACAGGGTCGGCGGCCAGGCGATCGGCACGGTCTTCGAGGTAACGCATGATGTCGCGAGTCAGGCGCTCAGTGCCTTCTTTGGCAATGGCCGAGATCACGTAGACCGGACCGGTCCATTCCAGGCGATCAACGATCTCCTTGACGCGCTCTTCGTGCTCTTCCTCGAGGATCTGGTCGCACTTGTTCAGCACCAACCAGCGATCACGCTCAGCCAGGGACGGGCTGAACTTGGTCAGCTCGCTGACGATCACTTCAGCAGCGTCCGGTGCACTGGTGTCATCCAGCGGCGCCATGTCGACGAGGTGCAGCAGCAAACGGGTGCGGGACAAGTGCTTGAGGAAACGGATCCCCAGGCCTGCGCCGTCGGAAGCGCCTTCGATCAGGCCCGGAATGTCCGCAACCACGAAGCTTTTCCAGCGGTCGACGCTGACCACACCCAGGTTCGGCACCAGGGTAGTGAACGGGTAATCGGCGACTTTCGGCTTGGCAGCAGACACCGAGCGAATGAACGTACTTTTGCCGGCATTCGGCAGACCCAGCAGGCCCACGTCAGCCAGCACCTTCATTTCCAGCTTCAGGTCACGCTGCTCGCCTGGCTTGCCCGGCGTGGTCTGGCGTGGCGCACGGTTGGTACTGGACTTGAAACGGGTGTTGCCCAGACCGTGCCAGCCGCCATGAGCCACCAGCAGGCGCTGACCGGCTTTGGTCAGGTCACCGATGACTTCCTGGGTTGCGGAGTCGATCACGGTGGTACCAACCGGAACCCGCAGCACCAACTCTTCGCCTTTTTTACCGGTGCAGTCAGTGCTGCCGCCGTTGGAGCCACGCTCGGCATCAAAGTGCCGGGTGTAACGGTAGTCCACCAGGGTGTTGAGGTTTTCGTCGGCGATCATGTAGACCGAGCCGCCATCACCACCATCACCACCGTTAGGACCACCGTTTTCGATGAATTTTTCCCGACGGAAACTCATGCAACCGTTACCGCCGTCGCCAGCTTTTACTCGGATCGAAACTTCATCAACGAACTTCATAACAAAACGCCTCTCGTCGCACGGACGAGCTTAAGAAACCAAGACATAAGACTCTTGCAAAAATGAGCGCAGCGACCTCAAGCAACGACCGCAAATCCACTGCTTTCGCCCATCACAAACAGCTTTGCAAGAGACTCACCCCACAAACGAAAAAGCCCCGTCGCGAGACAGGGCTTTTCCAGCAACTACGTAATTATGCCGCGACGACTTCAGTCTTCGGGACAATGCTCACGTAACGGCGGTTGAAAGCGCCTTTTACTTCAAACTTGATCACGCCGTCGATTTTAGCGAACAGAGTGTGATCTTTACCCATGCCAACACCGTAACCGGCGTGGAATTGGGTGCCGCGCTGACGCACGATGATGTTGCCCGGAATGATAACCTGGCCGCCATACATCTTCACGCCAAGGCGTTTGGCTTCTGAGTCGCGACCGTTACGGGTACTACCACCAGCTTTTTTGTGTGCCATGAGTCAATTCTCCTAGTGAGGAATTAGGCTGAAATTAAGCCTGAATACCGGTGATTTTGATCTCGGTGTACCACTGGCGGTGGCCCATACGCTTCATGTGGTGCTTACGACGACGGAACTTGATGATGCGGACTTTATCGTGACGACCTTGGGAGATCACTTCAGCCACAACGGTAGCGCCTGCAACAACTGGAGCGCCGATGTTCACGTCATCGCCATTGGCGACCAACAGAACGCGATCAAAAGTAACGGATTCGCCAGTAGCGATTTCCAGCTTCTCGATCTTCAGGTATTCACCTGGGGCGACCTTGTATTGCTTGCCACCAGTAACAATTACTGCGTACGACATGGTATTTCTCCGATAATCCTGCTCACCCAGCGCTTTATAAGAAGAGGTATTGGCTGGCATGGCTGCATGGGATGGACGTCCCGAATGCAATTGCGTAAGGCAGGTGCTGCCCAGGAAGTTCAGGGTGCGCGATTGTACGCAAGCTATGGAGGTGTTGCAAGTAGCCGTCTATCGCGCCTTGACACTACGGGACGCGGGTCCTAGCATGCCGCGCAACCCTTCTGGAGCGACTGTCGCTGATGCAACCCCAAGCTTTCTACCGCGCGGTGGCGGACGATTTTAGCGCCGTCGACGGCATCATCAAGAAGCAGCTGACTTCTAAAGTGCCGCTGGTCTCCAAAATTGGCGACTACATTACGTCGGCCGGCGGTAAACGCCTGCGTCCTTTATTAGTGTTGCTGTGTGGCAAGGCCCTGGGCCGCGAAGGCGATGACCTGCGCCTGCTGGCCGCGACCATCGAGTTCCTGCACACCGCCACCCTGCTGCACGACGACGTGGTCGACATGTCCGGCATGCGCCGTGGTCGCGAGACGGCCAACGCGATGTGGGGCAACGCGCCGAGCGTGCTGGTGGGCGACTTCCTGTACTCGCGCTCGTTCGAAATGATGGTCGAGCTGGGCTCGATGCAGGTGATGAAGATTCTTTCACAGGCCACGCGCATCATCGCCGAAGGCGAAGTGTTGCAGCTGTCGAAGGTTCGCGACGCCAGCACCACCGAAGAAACCTACATGGAAGTGATTCGCGGCAAAACCGCGATGCTCTTCGAAGCCTCGACCCACAGCGCCGCCGCCCTGTGCGAAGCGACGCCCGAGCAGAGCGAAGCCCTGCGCACCTTCGGCGATCACCTGGGCGTGGCCTTCCAGCTCGTGGACGACCTGCTGGACTATCGCGGCGACGCCGAAACCCTGGGCAAGAACGTCGGTGACGACCTGGCCGAGGGCAAGCCGACCTTGCCACTGATCTACACCATGCGCGAAGGCACGCCGGAACAGGCCGCCCTGGTGCGCAAGGCGATCCAGAAAGGCGGGATCGAAGACCTGGAAAGCATCCGCGAAGCCGTGGAAGCCTCGGGTTCCCTCGAATACACCGCGCAACTGGCCCGTGACTACGTGGCTCGCGCGATCCAATGCCTGGAAGCCCTTCCAGCCAGCGAATACCGGGACGCCCTGGTTGAGCTGAGTGAGTTCGCGGTCGCCCGTACTCACTGATTCTGCTCTGCTCCATGCAGGAGCTGGCTTGCCTGCGATTGCATCACCGCGGTGTAACAGACAAACCGAGGTGCCTGCATCGCAGGCAAGCCAGCTCCCACGGCGTTCTCTGGGGTTGCTGCCCCCTGCCCGGCTAAAACCCTATACAATGTGCGCTTTTTAGCCATCCTGAAACCAAAGGAGCTTTAGTGAGCACGTTGCCACCCTGCCCGAAATGCAATTCCGAATACACCTACGAAGATGGCGCCCAGCTGATTTGCCCGGAATGCGCCCATGAGTGGGCCGTCGGCGGCGAAGCCGAGGCGGCCAGCGATGAATCCGTGAAGAAAGACTCTGTGGGCAACGTCCTGCAGGACGGCGACACCATCACCGTGATCAAGGACCTCAAGGTCAAGGGCACGTCCCTGGTGGTCAAGGTCGGCACCAAGGTCAAGAACATCCGCCTGTGCGATGGCGACCACGATATCGACTGCAAGATCGACGGTATCGGCCCGATGAAACTCAAGTCCGAGTTCGTCCGCAAGGTCTGAATATGCTGCCTCCATCCCGTGCCCTGCACGGGATGGCGCTTCACCCTCCCCGCGTCAGTTCCGCACTGGCGGCAAAAGGCCAGGCCTTTTGATCAAAAACAATATCCACACAGAAAAGTCCGGAAATGGCCAATAGGGACTTGCTATTCTACGAATAAGAATTATTCTCATTGAAACCCATCAAGGAGATACTTCCCATGACTTATTTGATCGATGCCTGGCTGGACCGTCCACACCCTTACCTGCGAATCCTCCATCGGGAAACCGGGGAAGTCTGCGCGGTGCTGGAAGAAGAGGCGTTAAGCGAACTGCAGGATCAGGGCGACCTGGACGTCAATGGCCTGAGTTCCAGTGAGCCCGGGGTGCTGAAGGAAGTGGTGAGAAATCTGTTTCTGTTCTGCTATGCCCGAGCGTTGCGCCCGGTGACGGATCTCAATGGCAAGTTTCATCCATGAGCAACCGCGCAAAACACTGCAGGAGCGAGCAGGCTCGCTCCTGCAGGTAAGGTCTTACAGAACGTCGAGCAGCTCGACGTCAAACACCAGAACGCTGTGCGGCGGGATGCTGCCAACACCTTGAGCGCCGTAAGCCAGTTCGCTCGGCACGTACAGGCGCCATTTGCTGCCGGCATTCATCAGTTGCAGGGCTTCGGTCCAGCCGGCGATCACGCCGCCAACCGGGAATTCCGCGGGCTGGCCGCGCTCGTAGGAGCTGTCGAACACAGTGCCGTCGATCAGGGTGCCGTGGTAGTGAGTACGCACCTGGTCTTCACGGGTCGGCTTGGCGCCGCTACCGGCAGTCAGCACTTCAAATTGCAGGCCGGAAGCCAGGGTGGTGATGCCGTCACGCTTGGCGTTTTCAGCCAGGAAAGCCAGGCCTTCGCCAGCAGCAGCTTCAGCCTTTGCAGCGGCTTCGGCTTGCATGATTTCGCGGATGACCTTGAAGCTGGCGGCCATTTGCTCCTGGTCCACACGGCTAGGCTTGCCGGCAAAAGCGTCGGTCAGGCCAGCCAGGATCGCGTCCAGGCTCACGCCCGGTGGCGGGTTGTCGCGCAGCTGGTCGCCCAACTGACGGCCAATGCCGTAGCTCACGCGGGTTTCGTCGGTGGACAGATTAACTTCGGACATAGAAAGGCTCCGCTGTAGGACGACACAGGTGCCGTCCAAACTAAAAGGGCGAGCAGACTAGCACACAAGCCACACCCTTGATGAGCCCCGCGCGGGAGAGCGCCAGGGGCTGATTAATGCTTGGTAACCTTGTCCAGGTAGCCCATGGCAAACGCCGACACCACGAAGGTCATGTGAATGATCACGTACCATTTCAGGTGCTCGGGATCGACGTTCTTGGCGTCCATGAAGACCCGCAGCAGATGGATCGACGAAATCGCCACGATGGACGCCGCGACCTTCATCTTCAGCGACGAGGAGTCCATGGTCCCCAGCCAGTTGAGCTTCTCCTTGCTTTCGTCGATGTCCAGTTGGGAGACGAAGTTCTCGTAGCCGCTGATCATCACCATCACCAGCAGGCCGCCCACCAGGGCCATGTCGATCAACGACAGCAGCACCAGGATCACATCCGACTCGCTCATGGTGAACACGATGGGAATCACATGAAACACTTCCTGGAAGAACTTCAGGCCCAGCGCCAGCAGCCCCAGGGACAGCCCGAAATAGATCGGCGCCAACAGCCAGCGTGAGGCATACATTGCATTTTCGATAAAGCGTTCCATTGAATCTCACACAGCTTGGCTAAAAATGGCGGCGAGTATACCAGCCGCACCCAAACCCCAGAAACCGTCGAGAAAACTGATCTGTACGGCATCTGTTAAGGAATTTTTCTGCTAGTGTCGAGCTCATCAACTCGGCTCGATGATGTCGGACAGGAAAACTCAGATAATGGATGTGCGATCCCCTTTGGCCAGCCTTGGCCTGTGTGCGGCGTTGCTGATGGGCAGCGGTTGTTCCCCAAGCGATGAACACAAGCAAGCCAGTCTCGAAGAGAAAACCGCCAAGTTCGAACAATCCCTGGACGCCATCCAGGACCCCAAGCTCAAGGACGCCGTGTCCGAGCTCGGAGGCTCGCTGCTGTTGCTGGAACGGGCGCGCGCCAAGCTCGCCACCAAGCCCATCGAGGCCGAGTACAGCGAAGACGCCCTGGCGCTGCTCAAGCATTACCCTACGCCGCAGGCCCTGGTCGATACCTACATCAATGGCCTGTTTGTCCTGCGCAAGGCGTCCCATTCGGACTACCTGACGGACCTGCAGCCGATCTTCCCGTTCAACTTCAACATGCCCGACCAGTTCCCCTTCCCACACGGCCTGGAATGGCAGTCGGTGACCCTGAGTAACAACAAGGTCATCCCGTTCCAGCCGGAATGGTCGGAAACCGACCCGGGCATCCAGTTGAGCCCCACCAGTTCCAACCTGACCAACCCCGATGACCTGACGGTGACCTACCCGTTCGTCGAAGGCGTCGAGACGGAGAACAAAAGCCAGCCGCAGCCCGTCACCCTCAAGGGCAAGGTGGAAGTGATTGCCCCGCGTAAAGTCTTCACCTTCGACTTGTCGAAAAAGGACGTGGGCCGCAAGCGCACCGAAGAAAACGTCACCGTCACCCTGCTGGCCCTGGAAAAGAACTACGCCGAGATCGAACTGACCAACAGCGCCCCGCTGGCGCCGGAAGTCGCGGACGAATCGCCGAACCCGTTGCTGGTGCAGGCTCGTGACACCACCGGGCAATTTCTCTCGCGCTCGGGCTCGATCAACGAAAACGCCGCGCAACTGGCGTTCTACGAGAAGCAGCTGGCCGAAATGCAGAAGCAGAAGGCCTGGTCCGACGCCTTCGAGAAACAGCTGGAAGACGAGCAGAAAGCCTTCGAGCTCAAGCAGAACAGCCACTACACCAAGGTGTACTTCAATGGCCTGATCGACAATGTGCAAGTCAGCGTGCTCGACTTTTCCCAGGCCACGGTGACCCGCAAGGACCTGGACCTGCCCGTACGGCGCTTCGACAAGAACAGCCTGGAAAAAACCGTACAGCCGTTGCCGATGCCCGTCACCGTGTATGACGACCAGGCCGCGGATTGGCTCAAGGACGCCACCCTGTCCGAAGACCAACTGAAGAAAAGCGTCACCATCAACCAGTCGGTGGATGACGCCAGTGCGGCGCACGTTGAGTTCGATCACCCCTACACCTTCAACGACGACCTGCTGGGCGAGGACCGCGGCGGCGGCGATGCCCCGGTGACGTTCCTCACCGCCAACGACGAAGGCAAGCTTGGCGAGCCGATCGAACTGCCCGCCGAAGCCTACGAGGTCGACCCGGGGCGCGGCACCATCACCTATGACCTGAACCTGTTCCCTGAAAACCCGGGGTTTGCCGTCGGATCGATGCCGCTGTTCCTGGCGACCATCGAGAAAGGCAGCCTCACTGCCGGGCAACTGCCCAAAGGCCTGGAGCTGAAGGACAACGCGCTGATTGTCGACCAGAAGCTGTTCCCCTCTGACAGCTGGCGGTTCTATGCCAAGGACGCCAGCGGCAACTACCTGAAGGAAATTCTCGGCGTCAGCCACCGCGCCGAGGAATACGGCACGGCGCTGTTCGACGTGCATTACTTCTACGGCCAGCCGACGACATTGGAAACCTACCAGCGCACCGGCCTGGACACGGTGCAGTATGGGTTCGAGGTCAAGCTGGACAAACCCGAGGCGGCCCCTGCCCCCAAGCCATAGCCCCTCCCCCGTAGCAGCTGTCGAGCGCCAGCTGCTACGGGGGGAGTGCGGTCAGCGGATACCGCTTAGCACCGTCTGCCGCCCACCGTTGAGTTGTCGCAAGTGCGCCTGCAGGTGCAGGCACCAGATCTGCGGGTCGTCAGCCAGCTCGTACCCGTGCAGGGTCAGGCTTTCAACAATCGAATCGAGGATGGTTTGTGCCACGAAAGGTCCGTGGAACGGGCCTTGGGACTTGATGGTGGAGGGTTGTTCGCCGGTCATTCCGGCGGCAAACAACAAGGTCCACATCCCGGTATCCCCCGCGAGAGGGCGAATGGAACATTCGATACGGGTGACCAGGCCCAGGCACTGGCGGGTGAGGCAGAGGTTGCGCGACATGGCGGCGACCCTCGGTAGATCCGGTATTCAGCCTCGCAGGGCAAGACTGTTTCTATCCAGCGACTCCTGTGGCTATCCCTTGAGCTGAGAATAGAAGAAACCCGGTACAAACCAAGGCTGGGGGACCAACGGACGACTGCCGTCACGACGGCGTCAAAAATATGCCGAAGGGACCTGGAACCAGGCCCCTTCGGCATTGATTACACCGGCTTGGTCTCAGCCAGTGCTTCCTGCGCCAACTCCTTCTCGGCTTCCTTCAGGTCATCTTCACTGATCATCTCGGCGATCGCCCGCAGACGCTCCACCACCCGCGCATTGACGCTGCCTTCGGGGAATTGCCCCTCTTCGTCGGGCGAACCCGCAGGCTCACCCACCAGCAGGCTCAAGGCCTCGTCGGCCTGACGCACGGCATAGACGTGGAATTGCCCCTGCCGCACGGCCTGCAACACCTTCTCATCGAGCATCAGTGTCGCGACGTTGGCCTGGGGAATGATCGCCCCCTGCTCGCCGGTCAGCCCGCGGGCCTCGCAAAGACGGAAGAAACCTTCGATCTTCTCGTTGACCCCGCCGACCGCCTGCACCTCACCAAACTGGTTGATCGAGCCGGTGATGGCAAAGCACTGCTTGAGCGGCGTCTTCGACAGGGCCGAGATCAAGGTGCAGGCTTCGCCCAGGGACGCGCTGTCGCCGTCGACATAGCCGTAGGACTGCTCCAGGGCGATACTCGCCGAGATCGCCAACGGGAATTCCTGGGCATAACGGCTGCCCAGGTAACCGGTGAGGATCATCACGCCCTTGGAGTGAATCGGCTGGCCGAGGTTAACTTCACGCTCGATATCGACGATGCCGCTGCCGCCCGGGTACACCGTGGCAGAAATCCGCGCCGGCACACCAAACGCCGAGTCACCCACCTCCAGCACCGTCAGCCCGTTGCACTTGCCCACCGCCGCGCCGGCGGTGTCGATCAGGATCACCCCGGCGAGCATGTCGTCGAGAATCCGCGCCGACACCCGCCCGGTGCGCGTGGCCTTAGCCTTGAGTGCGCGCTCGATGTGCCCGGAGTCGGTGCGCTCATCACCGGCCAGGTGACGAATGAAGTCCGCTTCGCTGACCAGCTGGAACAAATCACCGATACGCGCCGACAAGCGGCCCTGGTTCTCCGCCAACCGCGCGCTGTAGGTCGCCAGCCGCGCCACCGCATCGGAGGTCAACGGCGCCATGCCTTCTTCCGAGGTGCGGGTTTTCAGCAACTGGGCGAACTGCTCCAGGCTTTCATCCACCATCGGGATGTCTTCGTCAAAATCCACCAGTACCCGGAACATCTCCTGGAAGTCCGGATCCGCGTCCTGCAACGCGTAGTACAACTGGCGGGAGCCGATGATGATCACCTTGAGCTGCAACGGGATCACTTGCGGGTTGAGGGTCACCGTGGCCAGGCGGCCCAGTTCGCCCAGCGGTGATTCCATCTTCAGCTTGCGCGATTGCAAGGCACGCTTGAGGGCGTCCCATACAAACGGCTCGCTGAGCATCTTCTCGGCTTCAAGGATCAGGAAACCACCGTTGGCACGGTGCAGCGCACCCGGACGCAATTGGCGATAGGTGGTGTAGAGCGCGCCCTGGTCGGTGCTGTATTCAATACGACCGAACAGGTTGTCGTAGGTCGGATGCGGCTCAAAGACCACCGGCGCGCCACCGTTGATCGGATGCCCCACCACCAGGCTCGGGCAGTACTGTTCTTCCAGCAACTTGCGGGCCTGGGCGTCGGTTTTCGCGTCGTCCACCAACTGCTCGACCACGGTTTTCAGCAGGTAGACCTGCATCGCCTGCAAGTAGCCGCAGACGGCCGCGTTCTCCGCATATTTTTCGGACAACGGCGCCAGCAGTGGCTGCAAGGCCAGCGTGATGGTTTCTTCGTTGAACTGGCGCATCTGGTTATTGGACTCGCGCTTCCACTGGGGCAGGCTGGCGAGTTCTTCGTTGAGGCGTTCTTCCAGTTCGGAAATATCGGTGTGGAAACGCTCGCGGTCGGCTTCGGGCAACTGCGAGAACTCGGCCTCGTCCAGGGCCTTGCCGTCGAGCATCGGGGTAAACGCAATGTTGGTGCTGTCACGGTACAGCGCCACGTCTTTTTCCAGGGCCAGGCGCTCGATGACGTCCAGGGCACGGTCGTAACGCTGGTTGAAGGCACGGTCGATGGCGCTTTTGCGCTGTTGATACGTCGGGTGTTCAAACACCGCCGGGAAGGTCGCGACCAGGTTGTCGATCAGGCCGTTGATATCGGAGATGAACGCGGCAGCACCACCCGCAGGCAGTTCCAGCGCGCGGGGTTCGCGAGGCTCATCGAAATTATTGACGTAGACCCAGTCGGCCGGGGTCTGCAGGCGCTTGCCTTCGGCCTTGAGGTAGCGTTTGACGAACGAAAAGCGCCCGGTACCGGGCTCGCCCATCACAAATACGTTGTAACCGGGGCGTGGCATGGCCACACCAAACTGCAAGGCTTCGACCGCACGTTCCTGGCCAAGCACACCGCGAAAGGGCTCCAAATCATTGGTGGTCGAGAAGCTGAACTGTTCAGCGGAAAAAGGACGGGTCAGCGCTTCGGGCGCTAGACGCAAGCTGGCAGCAACAGGATCAGGCATCGGGCTTCCTTACATCAGGCGGGGCAGATGACGGCATTCTGGCGCCGGGTTGGGCCGGCTGGCAAGGACGGCTTGGGGAAAGCATAGCCCCGTGTTCGGGGCTGTAAAAAAACCGAGTGTTTCCGGCTTGTTTCATAAAAAGTCACGGAACCCTTGGATCATGCCTAAACTCCAACCTGCTGCGGGTTGGACTAATAACCGACCCCTAGGGTGCTGTCAGGCACCTGAACCCTTGTCCATTGGTTTGCACACAAAGAGAACAAAGCTATGAAACGGATCCTTCTCGGTACTCTCTTCACCGTCGTCTCCCTCAATGCAATGGCAGAAGCGCCAGGTGGCCCGAACTGCGGTTGGGGCAACATGTTGTTCGAAGGCCAACGCGGCACTCCGGCTCACTTCCTGGCCTCCACCACCAACGGTACCTCGGGTAACGCCACGTTCGGCATGACCTCGGGCACCAACGGCTGCAGCACCAACAGCGCACTGACCTACGGTGGCAAATCGTGGATTGCCATGAATGGCATGATGAACGAGCTGTCCGAAGACATGGCCAAGGGTAACGGCGAAGCGCTGACTACCTACGCTGTAGTACTGGGCGTTGCTCCTGAAGACCGCGAGCACTTTGCCGCTGTGACTCACGAGCACTTCCAGCAAATCTTCAGCAAGGCTGACGTAACCGCTGATGACGTGCACAACAACACCCTGGCTGTACTGAAAAGCGACACCCGTCTGGCGAAATACGCTACCCAGGCTTAAGCTCGACCCGCCCGTGCCTTTCGAGGCACGGGTTTTATTATTTTTGGACCTGCCTCCCCTTTGGGTCTTTTTATCTCGACTTAAGTTGCCCACATGCTCAAACGCCTTGCCTACCTGGCACTCTTCGCCTGCGCCCCGCTGTATGCGGCGCCGCACCTTGATGATCAACGTTTGCAGCAACTGGCCAACGACCCGTTCTGGCTTTCACTGGGGCACTACGAATCCGGCAAGTTCAAAGGCTGGCGTAGCTATGTCAGCGACAAGAAATTCTTCCTCGCTCCCGATGGCGCCCACCATCCGGACCAGGAGCTGAAGGCCACTGTCGAGGCGCTGTATGCCCCGGCCAGCCTCGGCGAAAAGCACGCCCAATGCGTTTACCCGGCACGTACACGCTGGCTCAAGGACCAGTTGCACCTGAGCGACTTGCCGGCGCTGGACTGCAAGGAGTTCAAGCAATGGTTCAAGGACGTCGCCCCCCACAGCGCGGTGATGATCTTCCCGGCGGCCTACCTCAACAGCCCATCATCAATGTTCGGCCATACCCTGCTGCGCATCGACCAGGCTGACGTGCAGAGCAACAACACCGCCCTGCTCAGCTACGCGATCAACTTTGGCGCCTATATCGAAGGCTCGGACAACAGCATCCTCTACGCCTGGAAGGGCCTGATGGGCGGCTACCCGGGCCTGTTCGCGCTGGTGCCCTACCAGGAAAAACTCTCGGAATACCGTAGCCTGGAGAACCGCGACCTGTGGGAATACCGCCTGAACCTGACCCAGGTCGAGACCGAGCGCATGGTCGAGCACGTGTGGGAACTCAAGCAGATCCAGTTCGACTACTTCTTCTTCGACGAAAACTGCTCCTATCGCCTGCTGGAACTGCTGCAAGTGGCCCGCCCAAGCCTGCGGTTGACCGAACAATTCCCGCTGACCGCGATCCCTACCGACACGGTAAAAGCCGTGAAAGAAGCCGGCCTGGTGGAGAAAATCGATTACCGCCCTTCCCGTGAACGGGAGCTGCTGGAACGCGCCAAGCCGCTGGACAGCGACGAGCAGCAATGGGTGCTGAAGATCAGCGACGACCAGAAACAACTGCAGGACCCGGCGTTCAAGGCCATCGCCAAAGACCGCCAGGCCCTGATCATCGACGCCGCCTACCGCCTTGGCCGCTACCGCGCCAACGGCCTGGAGCGCGACACCGAACGCTCCCAGCGCAGCTTCGAACTGCTGCGGGCGATCAACCAGAACCCGGCGCCGGACCTGAAGATCGAACGCCCCGGCCTGCCCGAAGACGGCCACGAATCCCGCACCTGGCAAGCCGGCATCGGCACCCGGGGCGACAAGGCCTTCGGCGAATACGGCCTGCGCATGGCCTACCACGACCTGAACGACAACGCCGAAGGCTTTCCCTTGGGCGCGCAGATTGAAATCCTGCAAATGAAACTGCGCCAGTACGAAGGCAACCACTGGCAATTGCAGCAACTGGATCTGGCAACCATCCGCTCACTGACCCCACGCAACGAGCTGCTGCAACCGTGGTCGTGGCAAGTCACCGGCGGCCTGGAGCGCGTACCGGGCAAGCATGACGACGAGACACTCGTCAGCCACGTCAACGGTGGCGCGGGCGGCACCTGGCAACTGCGCGACGACATGCTTGGCTTCGCCCTCGGCACCGTGCGCGTGGAGCACAACAGCGACTTCGGTGAAGCCATCTCCCCGGCTGCCGGGTTCAATACAGGTGTGTTGTGGCGCAACCCGCTGGGCAACCTGAGCCTGGAAGCCAAGGGTGACTTCTTCACCAATGGCGAGGTGCGGCGCAGTATCAGCCTGAATCAACAGTGGGAATTGTCGCGCAACCTGGGGCTGAGACTGAGTGCGCAGCGGGAATACAGCCACCTCGCGACACCGGTGAACGAAGTGATGCTGGAAGTGAAGTGGTATCACTATTAATCCCTGAGCCGTAGATCGTTCCCACGCTCCGCGTGGGAATGCATCCTGTGACGCTCTGCGTCACGACCTTTAAAAGCGGACGCAGAGCGTCCAGAGCGGCATGCCCACGCAGAGCGTGGGAACGATCTCTAATTAGTCCATAAGGAGCTTGCTCCCGCGGGGCTGCGCAGCAGCCCCAAAACCAGACACCTCACCCTCTCTGGAATATCTCAATACCCTGAACAGGGGCCGCTTCGCGCCCCAGCGGGAGCAAGCTCCCTCGCCACAGGGCGCGCGTGATCGCCCGAAGCCGCAGCGTCACACGGATTTCTCACATCCGTTTCACATACCCCGAACGAATCCACTCCTACACTTCCCCCATCAGCCGTTCAACGGCCAGGGAGCAAGCGATGTGGCGGTACGCTGTAGTGCTGGGCCTGTTGGCCCTGCTGTCGGGTTGCCAATCAACCCATGAGGATTTGCTGGCCAAGGGTTATCCACCCGCCTTCGCCGATGGCTATGACGACGGTTGCAGCAGCGGCCGCCAGGCTGCCGGGGTGATCACCGGGGAATTTCGCAAGAACGTCCCGCGCTACCTGAAAGACCGCACCTACGCCGAAGGCTGGGATGATGGCTTTCGCCAATGCAAGGCCATGCGCGAGAACGAAGACCTGAACGACTACAAGAATCGCCACTGGGACGACCGCGAACGCGCCTGGCAACAGGAAAAAGACCGCGACGCTGCCAGGGCCTTTCGCTCGCAATAGGTCGCTTCCAGACATCCAGCGAAACTTAACCCCTGCGACCATGGCCCAAACTCCATAGCAGGAGAACGTCATGAGTCGAGCTTTCGTCAACGAAGACAGCGCCGCTGCCCAGGCCAGCCAACCGGTGGAACGCCAGGTCAGCGCGCAACCCAATCACCTCACTGCCCGCGGACTTGCACAATTGCAGGCCAGGGTCGCGCAGTTGCAGCATGAGCACAGCGAAGAATCCGCCAAGGGCGAGCAGGCCGATAAACAGCGCCAGGCCGACCTTGAGCGGGATTTGCGTTACTTCAACCAGCGCCTGCAAAGCGCACAGGTGGTGGCGCCGGCAACCTCCACCGACAAGGTGCAAATCGGCAGCTGGGTGACCTTTGCCAACGAACAGGACGAAGAGCAGCGCATTCAGTTAGTGGGCGAAGACCAGGCCGACGCCACGGTGGGCCTGATCAACTGGGGTTCGCCACTGGGCCGCGCTCTGCTGGGTGCACAGGTGGGCGACGAGGTGCTGTGGAGGCGCCCCGTCGGTGATCAGTTGATCGAAATCCTGCGCATCGAACCCGAGGGTTAAACGATGCCCTGGGCCAGCATTGCATCCGCAACCTTCACGAAGCCTGCAATGTTGGCGCCCTTCACGTAGTTGACCCGGCCGTTCTCTTCGCCGTAGTGCACGCACGCATGGTGGATCGACTGCATGATGTTGTGCAGCTTGCTGTCCACTTCACCGGCGGTCCACAGCAGGCGCATGGCGTTCTGCGACATCTCCAGCCCGCTCACCGCCACCCCGCCGGCATTGGACGCCTTGCCTGGCGCGAACAGGATGCCGGCCTCGATAAAGATATCCACCGCCTCCAGGGTGGTCGGCATGTTGGCGCCTTCGGCCACGCAGACGCAGCCATTGCGCAACAGGGTGCGCGCCGCTTCGGCGTCCAGTTCATTCTGAGTGGCGCAGGGCAACGCGATGTCGCAGGCCAGCTCCCATGGTGCTTTGCCGGCGCGGAATTCCAGGCCGAAACGCGATGCCAGCTCGCTGATGCGCCCGCGCTGTACGTTTTTCAGTTCAAGCAGTGCCGACCATTGTTCTTCGGTCAAACCGCTTTCGCAGTACAGAGTGCCTTCGGAGTCGGACAAGGAAATCACCTTGCCGCCCAGGTCCATGACCTTGCGCGCCGCGTACTGAGCGACGTTGCCGGAGCCGGAGATGGCCACGCGCTTGCCTTCGACCCGCTCGCCGTCGCGCTTGAGCATTTCTTCAGCGAAGTACACGCAGCCAAAACCGGTGGCCTCCGGGCGAATCAGGCTGCCGCCGTAGCTCATGCCCTTGCCGGTCAGCACCGAGGTGAACTGGTTGCTCAGGCGCTTGTACTGGCCGAACAGGAAGCCGATCTCCCGGGCGCCCACGCCAATATCACCGGCGGGCACGTCCACGTCCGAGCCGATATGGCGATACAGCTCGCTCATGAACGCCTGGCAGAAACGCATCACCTCGGCGTCGCTCTTGCCCTTGGGATCGAAGTCGGAGCCGCCCTTGCCGCCGCCCATGGGCAGCGAGGTCAGGGAGTTCTTGAAGGTTTGTTCGAAGGCGAGAAATTTCAGCACGCCCAGGTTCACCGACGGGTGGAAGCGCAGGCCGCCTTTGTAGGGGCCGATGGCGCTGTTCATCTGGATCCGGAACCCGCGATTGACTCGTACCTTGCCCTGGTCATCTTCCCACGACACCCGGAACACAATCGCACGCTCCGGCTCGCAGATGCGCTCCAGGATGCCCGAGTTCAGGTAGTGGGGATTGGCTTCAAGAAACGGCCACAAACTGCGCAGGACTTCTTCCACGGCCTGGTGGAATTCCGGCTGGTCGGGGTCGCGTTTCTTGAGGCGGGCAAGGAAGGATTCAACGGATTCGATCATGAAAAGTCTCGGCAAATTTATTGTCGTTAAAGGAGATTTGTCCCGGACTTTATCAATTCATGTCGCACCGCGACAGGGCAAAATGTCGCTTTTGTGAATTTAAATGGTGCATTAGATATAAATACAGGCGTTTTTTTGCACCTTAATGAGGATTTCAATCCAGGCCTTGCACCAACAGTTAATCCGCTATCGCAGGCAAGCCAGCTCCTACATTTGATCCAGTACATCCATGACAATGCGGTCAACTGTGGGAGCTGGCTTGCCTGCGATGCAGACGACGCGGTCCACCTGAAAACACGCAAAAAAAAGCGGAACCCGAAGGCTCCGCTTGTTCAAACCACCAACCCGGATCAGGCCAGCTTCTTGTGCCGTACACGATGCGGCTGGGCAGCAGCTTCGCCGAGGCGTTTCTTGCGATCGGCTTCGTATTCGGTGTAGTTGCCTTCGAAGAACACCGCCTGGGAGTCGTCTTCGTACGCCAGGATGTGAGTGGCCACGCGGTCAAGGAACCACCGATCGTGAGAGATCACAATGGCGGCGCCCGGGAAGTCCAGCAGGGCTTCTTCCAGGGAACGCAGGGTTTCAACGTCGAGGTCGTTTGACGGTTCGTCGAGCAGCAATACGTTGCCGCCTTCTTTCAGGGTCAGGGCCAGGTGCAAGCGACCGCGCTCACCACCGGACAGGTCCTTGACGAACTTCTGCTGGTCGCCGCCCTTGAAGTTGAAGCGACCCACGTAGGTGCGCGACGGGATTTCGTAGTTGCCGATACGGATCTGGTCGGAACCGTCGGAAATCTGCTGGAACACCGTCTTGCTGCCGTCGAGGTCGTCGCGGCTCTGGTCAACGCAAGCCAGCTGCACGGTTTCGCCGACTTCGATGGTGCCCGAGTCCGGTTGTTCCTTGCCCATCAGCATGCGGAACAGCGTGGATTTACCCGCACCGTTACCGCCGATCACGCCAACGATGGCGCCTTTTGGCATGGAGAACGACAGGTTGTCGATCAACACGCGGTCGCCGTAGCCCTTGCAGACGTTCTTGAACTCGATGACCTTGTCACCCAGGCGCGGACCGGCCGGGATGTAGATTTCGTTGGTCTCGGAACGCTTCTGGAATTCCTGGGACTGCATCTCTTCGAAACGCGCCAGACGGGCCTTGGATTTCGACTGACGCGCCTTGGCGCCTTTACGCACCCATTCCAGCTCGTCCTTCATGGCCTTTTCATGGGCCGACTGTTGCTTGGATTCGGCGGCCAGACGGTCGGACTTGGCTTCCAGCCAACCGGAGTAGTTGCCCTCGTAAGGGATACCGGCGCCACGGTCGAGCTCGAGGATCCAGCCAGCAACGTTGTCCAGGAAGTACCGGTCGTGCGTGATCGCAACCACGGTGCCCGGGAAGTCGTGCAGGAAATGCTCCAGCCAGGCGACGGAATCGGCGTCCAGGTGGTTGGTCGGTTCGTCGAGCAGCAGCATGTCGGGGGCCGACAGCAGCAGGCGGCACAGGGCCACACGACGCTTTTCACCACCGGACAGGTGTTCAACCTTGGCGTCCCACGCCGGCAGGCGCAGCGCGTCGGCGGCGACTTCCAGCTGGCGGTCCAGGTTGTGACCGTCGGCGGCTTGCAGGATGGCTTCGAGCTTGGCCTGTTCTGCCGCCAGTTTGTCGAAGTCGGCGTCTTCTTCAGCGTAGGCCGCGTAGACCTCGTCCAGGCGGGCCTGGGCGTTCTTGATCACGCTGACCGCTTCCTCGACCACTTCACGCACGGTCTTGGTCGGGTCCAGGATAGGTTCCTGTGGCAGGTAGCCGATGTTCAGGTCGGGCATCGGGCGGGCTTCGCCGTCGAACTCGGTGTCGACGCCGGCCATGATTTTCAACAGGGTGGATTTACCCGAACCGTTGAGGCCGAGCACGCCGATCTTGGCGCCCGGGAAGAAGGACAGAGAAATGTTTTTCAGGATTTCCCGCTTCGGAGGAACAACTTTTCCCAGCCGATGCATGGTGAAGACGTATTGAGCCATGGTGAACCTAGCGTCAGTGACTGATGAATTAAGCGGGCGAAACCCGTGCCAGGCCATGCGCCGCGCGGGCCGTTGATGTCTATCAATGCCTGCGTGCGGTAGATGCCTGATTGTCTGGGGCTGGAACGCCCTCGCGTAACCGGCAAAGCTACCTGAATGCGGGTGGGCAGTCCAGCCAGGCGGGGCTGGCACTTTGCCACAACACAAGGCATGCTAGCCGCCCTCCGGGCGTCCGGCTTATAGTGCACGTCGCGCGCCAGTCCAGCCAAACCGCAGGATCACAGTTTGTCCAACGTAACGCCGCCAACTCCCCTGCGCGCCGCTCATATAGCGCCGGGAGCGCCCCTGCACGGAACCCTGAAGGGCGCATTGGCGACGCTGGTCCTGTTGCTGCTCGCGTTATTGTTCTGGCAACTGCTGGACCAGTTGCAGCAAAACCAGAAAAACCAGCAGCAATACACCATCGACTACAGCGCCGACCTGGCCGAACAGATCAGCCTGAACATGGCCCTCAGTGCGCAGATCGCGCTGAACCTGCTGCCGATCGTCGAACCGCCGCGGGACGCCGAACAGCAACAAATCCTGATGCGCACCTTGCAACGCTCCCTGCCGGAGTTGCGCAGCGTCGCCCTGCTCGCCCCCAGCGGCGCGATGATCAGTGACAGCGCCAGCGATAGCCAGGACAGCGCCTGGCTCGAAGAACTGGTCAAGCGCAGCCACGCCCAGTCCTATTACCTGAGCAACAACAACGACGGCACCGTCATCTACCTGCTGCTGCACCAGCCCAGCGGCGGCACCAAGATGTACTGGGCCTTGCGCCTGGCCCCCAATTACCTGGCCAACCTGACCCGCCAGGATGGCCAGGGCCAGCGCCCGATGTGGGTCATCGAAAACCGCCTGAACCACCGGGTGGTCAGCCGTGACAGCGGGATGCCGGCCCAATGGGCCACCGCGTTGACCCCGGACGAATTGAACAAAAGTGTACTGGTCACGCCCCTGAGCAAGAGCGACTGGCAACTGCGCGGCCTGTTCGACCGCGCCGCCGTGCTGGAGCAACTGCTGCCAGCCTTTATCGGCAAATGCCTGTTGGGCCTGGCCTTCTCGCTGATCCCGGTGATCGTGCTGCTGAACATGCGCCGCCGCCAGCGCCAGGTGCACGAGGGGCGCCGGCGCTACCAGGATATTTTCGAAGGCACCGGCGTGGCGCTGTGCGTGCTCGACCTGTCGGGCCTGCGCGCGTTCTTCGATAGAGCCCGACTGCAAACCCGCGAGCAGTTGCAACAGTTGCTGCAAGACAACCCGGAACAGCGCCAGCAACTGCTCAAGGAACTGCGCATCACCGAGGTCAACCAGGTGGCGGTGCGCTTGCTGAATGTTGCCTCTTGCGAGCAGGCCTGGGAACGCCTGATCGACGCCTGCCCGTCGAGCCCGACCGCCATCGGCAACCAGGTGATCGACGCGGTGCTGACCCAGCAGAAGCAGCTTGAACTGGAAATCCAGCTCAGCGATATCGAAGGCAACGACCAATACCTGTGGCTGGTGATGCGCCTGCCGGAACAGCAGGACGACTTCAAGGCCGTGATCCTGAGCATCAGCGACATCACCAGCCGCAAGCTGATCGAGTTGTCACTGGTGGAGCGCGAGAGTTTCTGGTCGGACGTGGTGCGCACCGTGCCCGATCACCTGTATGTGCAGGACGTGATCAGCCAGCGGATGATTTTCAGCAACCACCACCTGGGCCACACCCTGGGCTACAACAAGCCCGAGCTGCAGCAGATGGGCGAGTACTTCTGGGAGATCCTGCTGCACCCCGAAGACGCCGAGCGCTACCACGACCTGCGCCTGCAACAGCGCCAGGCCGGCTACCTGAGCCAGTTGCAGTGCCAGTTGCGCTTTCGCCACCGCAACAACCAATGGCGGCGCTTCGACATCCGCGAACAGGCCCTGGCCCGTGACAAGACTGACCAGGTGACGCGCATCATCGGCGTGGCCAAGGACATCACCGACCAGATCGAAGCCAGTGAATCCCTGCGTGACAGCGAACAGCGCTACCGCATGCTGGCGGAAAGCATCAGCGACGTAATCTTCTCCACCGACAGCAAGCTGGCCCTCAACTACGTCAGCCCTTCGGTGAACGCGGTGCTGGGCTATGACGTCGACTGGATCTTCGAAAACGGCTGGCAATCGACCATCGCCAACCCGCAGCAACTGACCGGTATCTACTCCCTGGTGGAGCAAGTCAGCCGCGCCCTGGACCAACCCGAATCCCTCGCGGCCTTGCGCAACGACGTGCAGACCCAACTGTTCCTGTTCGACTGCCTGCGGGCCGACGGGCGCAAGATCCCCATCGAACTGCGCCTGGTGCTGGTGTGGGACGAACACGGCGCATTCGAGGGCATCCTTGGCGTGGGTCGCGATATCAGCCAGCAGCGCCGTGCGGAAAAAGACCTGCGCATGGCGGCTACTGTATTCGAACACTCCACCTCGGCGATCCTGATCACCGACCCGGCCGGCTACATCGTGCAGGCCAACGAGGCGTTCAGCCGGGTCAGCGGTTATGCGGTGGCGGACGTGCTCGACCAGTTGCCGAACATGCTCACCGTCGACGAACAGCAGGAAGCCCACCTGCGCTACGTGCTCAAGCAATTGCACCAGCACAGCACCTGGGAAGGCGAAGTGTGGCTCAAGCGCCGCAACGGCGAGCACTACCCGGCCTGGGTCGGAATTACTGCCGTGTTCGATGACGAAGGCGACCTGGCCAGCTACGTGTGCTTCTTCAGCGACATCAGCGAGCGCAAGGCCAGCGAGCAGCGCATCCACCGCCTGGCCTACTACGACGCCCTGACCCACCTGCCCAACCGCACGCTGTTCCAGGACCGCCTGCACACCGCGCTGCAATCGGCGGAACGGCAGAAGTCGTGGGTGGTGTTGATGTTCCTCGACCTCGACCGCTTCAAGCCGATCAACGACTCCCTGGGCCACGCCGCCGGCGACCGCATGCTCAAGGAAATGGCCACCCGCCTGCTGGGCTGCGTCGCCGAAGACGACACCGTGGCACGCATGGGCGGCGACGAGTTCACCTTGCTGCTGCAACCGCGGGTCAACCGTGAGATGGCGCTGAACCGGGCGATTCACGTGGCCGAGCAGATTCTGGCCAGCCTGGTGAAGCCGTTTGTGCTGGAGGGCCGCGAGTTCTTCGTCACCGCCAGTATCGGCATCGCCCTGAGCCCGCAGGACGGCAACGAACTCAGCCAGTTGATGAAAAACGCCGACACGGCGATGTACCACGCCAAAGAGCGGGGCAAGAACAACTTCCAGTTCTACCAGGCCGACATGAACGCCAGCGCCCTGGAACGCCTGGAGCTGGAAAGCGACCTGCGCCACGCCTTGGAACAGAACGAATTCGTGCTGTATTACCAGCCGCAGTTCAGCGGCGACGGCAAACGTTTGACCGGCGCCGAAGCCCTGCTGCGCTGGCGCCATCCGCGTCGCGGGCTGGTGCCGCCGGGGGACTTCATCCCGGTGTTGGAGGAGTTGGGGCTGGTGGTGGACGTGGGTGACTGGGTGATCAGCGAAGCCTGCCGCCAACTCAAGACCTGGCACCAGAACAAGGTGCGGGTACCCAAGGTTTCGGTCAACATTTCGGCCCGGCAGTTCTCCGACGGGCAACTGGGCGAGCGCATCGCCACCATCCTCAAGGACACCGGCCTGCCGCCGGCGTGCCTGGAGCTGGAGCTGACCGAAAGTATCCTGATGCGCGAGGTCAACGAAGCGATGCAGATCCTCGCCAGCCTGAAAAACCTCGGCCTGAGCATCGCGGTAGATGACTTCGGCACCGGTTATTCATCGTTGAACTACCTCAAGCAGTTCCCCATCGACGTGCTGAAGATCGACCGTACCTTTGTCGACGGCCTGCCGTCGGGCGAGCAGGATGCGCAGATTGCCCGGGCGATTATCGCCATGGCCCACAGCCTGAACCTGGCGGTGATCGCCGAGGGTGTGGAAACCCATGAGCAGCTGGACTTCCTGCGGGAGCACGGTTGCGATGAGGTGCAGGGCTACCTGTTCGGGCGACCGATGCCGGCGAACCGGTTTGAGGCGCAGTTCAGCAATGATGCGCTGTTTATGTTCGATTGAAATCCTCAGGTGATGCTGATGGCCTCTTCGCGAGCAAGCCCGCTCCCACATTCGACCGTATTCCACTTGAAGGAACCCGATTGAATGTGGGAGCGGGCTTGCTCGCGAAGGGGCCCGAACAAACACCACCTATCCCCAGATGAGCCCCGCTTGTCCGCGACATGATGTCCTTTCATATGCCATCTAAAACCCATTGGGTTAGAATGCGCTTCTTTTCTGCCCCCGATCCTTGAGGACCGCCATGTTCAGCCGTGATTTGACTATTGCCAAGTACGACGCCGATCTCTTTGCCGCCATGGAGCAAGAAGCTCAGCGCCAGGAAGAGCACATTGAGCTGATCGCTTCGGAAAACTACACCAGCCCCGCCGTGATGGAGGCTCAAGGTTCGGTTCTGACCAACAAGTACGCCGAAGGCTACCCGGGCAAGCGCTACTACGGCGGTTGCGAGTTCGTCGACATCGTTGAGCAACTGGCCATCGACCGCGCCAAGGAACTGTTCGGCGCCGATTACGCCAACGTCCAGCCACACGCCGGCTCCCAAGCCAACAGCGCCGTGTACCTAGCCCTGCTGCAAGCGGGCGACACCATCCTGGGCATGAGCCTGGCCCACGGCGGTCACCTGACCCACGGCGCCAGCGTTTCCTCCTCCGGCAAGCTGTACAACGCCGTTCAGTACGGCATCGACGGCAACGGCCTGATCGACTACGACGAAGTCGAGCGCCTGGCCGTTGAGCACAAGCCAAAAATGATCGTGGCTGGTTTCTCTGCCTACTCGCAGATCCTGGATTTCCCACGCTTCCGCGAAATCGCTGACAAGGTCGGCGCCTACCTGTTCGTCGACATGGCCCACGTGGCCGGTCTGGTCGCCGCTGGCGTCTACCCGAACCCGGTGCCGTTCGCTGACGTCGTGACCACCACCACCCACAAGACCCTGCGCGGTCCACGTGGCGGCCTGATCCTGGCTCGCGCCAACGCCGAGATCGAGAAGAAGCTGAACTCCGCCGTATTCCCAGGCGGCCAGGGTGGCCCGCTGGAGCACGTGATCGCCGCCAAAGCGATCTGCTTCAAGGAAGCGCTGCAGCCTGAGTTCAAGACCTACCAGCAGCAAGTGGTGAAAAACGCCAAGGCCATGGCCGGCGTGTTCATCGAGCGTGGTTTTGACGTGGTGTCCGGCGGTACTGAGAACCACCTGTTCCTGCTGTCGCTGATCAAGCAGGACATCTCCGGTAAAGACGCTGACGCCGCTCTGGGCAAAGCTTTCATCACCGTGAACAAGAACTCGGTACCGAACGACCCACGTTCGCCGTTCGTCACCTCCGGCCTGCGCTTCGGCACCCCGGCTGTGACCACTCGTGGCTTCAAGGAAGCAGAGTGCAAGGAACTGGCTGGCTGGATCTGCGACATCCTGGCTGACCTGAACAACGAAGCAGTGATTGACGCTGTGCGTGAGAAGGTCAAGGCCATCTGCAAGAAGCTGCCGGTATACGGCGCTTGATTGCAGTTGCTTGAATGAAAAGCCCGGCTCTTGAGCCGGGCTTTTTTATGCCTGAAAACGCTGCTTTCTCAATTTGAAATGACATCAAATGTGGGAGCGGGCTTGCTCGCGAAAGCGCTGTGTCAGTTGATGCATGGGCTGACTGA
>NZ_JBSVWQ010000033.1:0-42909 GCF_054071215.1 Pseudomonas sp. SDO5522_S412
GGACGCAGAGCGTCCGAGGCGGCATTCCCACGCAGAGCGTGGGAACGATCATCAGCTGGCGTGCGGTTGGGCCTGGGTATCGCCCGTGATGTAGCGCTTGAACAGCGAACGGGCACCGTAGGCCGGCAGGATGTTGATGAAGGCAAAGCAGACTTTGATCGCGATCTGCACGTAGATCATGTTCAGGATGTCGCTGGTCTGCATGGCGCCGTAGAACGCGATGAAGCAGAACAGGAAACTGTCGATGATCACCGCGAAGAACGTACTCAGGAAAATCCGCAGGAACAGGTACCTGGAATTGGTCAGCTCCTTGATCTTGCACAGCAGGTACGAGTTGATGTTCTCCGACACCAGGAACGAAACCGAAGAGGCGATGAGCACCGACGACACCTGGATGATCACGTCGTTGTAAGGCCCGTCGAGCTTCCAGCCTGGCAAACCGGGGAGGAAGGTCGAGCCGTAGAGCAGGATGATGATCATCGCGTTACTGGCAAACGCAAACAGGATGGCCCGTCTCGCCAGCCGCAGGCCGAACTGTTCGTTGAGCAAGTCCACGATCAGAAACGTCAGCGGGTAAAGGAACGTGCCGGGCGTGACGATAATGCCCAGCGACTCCAGGTAAATAGGTTTGGTCGCGGCGATGCTGGTGAAGATATAGAACGTAAAGAGCAGCAGGTTCAGGATGATGTAAATCATCCATGAGTTCTCGTTGCGGTCGTTGAGGTCGTACGCGGTCAGCGCTCCGCCCTGTGAGTAGAACTTCTTGTACATGTTCTTCACTTCCATTTTGTTTAAATTGTCCATGATTTCGCTGTTCAGCACTTCGCTCAGCTTTATCCGAATGATCTTGCCCGTGGCGATCACCATGATCACCGCCAGGCTCTTGTCATTCTCGAACCCCAGCAACTTGTATTTGCTGTTCTCGACTTCGTGCTCATACGTTGTCATTGAAGCGCTCCTCGATGATATCTCCCACCACACAGATACGATCCGAGCTGACACACGCTTGATCCGTGATAAATAGTTTTTTGCTGAGCCTGTCGTACACCAACTTTTCCTTGTCGTCGCTCGACGTCCCTTTCTGCACGATCAACAAATCGCCCGGCTCGTTGACGCCGGCAATCGCATGTTCCAGCAGCACGGCTATCAAGTTGTAGGAAGTGCCGAAGTAGTAGGTCAGCGGGTACAGCGTGGCGAGTTCGCCAATGCGCTTGTCCATGCTCGCCATGACCTGGCTTTGCTTGATGATCGGCACGGCAGCAGGGTTCATGTTGCCCTGGGGGGAAATACTGCTGTCGATGATCTCTTTTTCTTCGAAGTCGAGGGTCTCGATTTCTTCATAGGAAACGCCGAAGAAATCCGAGATCTTGCGGATGGTGGACTGCTGTACGTTAACGACCTTGCCTTCCAGAATGTTGTAGATCGTGGTTCTGGTCAGGCCGGCCGCGTTGCACAACGACAGCTGCGTCTCTCCGCGGCTTTTGATCAGGTATTTGATATTGCTCTTCAAATACTCGGTGCGTTCTTTTCTGTGAATCAAATGCCCACCACTTCCTTATGTTCTACACAGAGCGTCCATGTTGCGCTGGGGGTGCGTGCTTCGCCGCGGCGCGAAGTGTTGCATGCGCCTGCCACAAGAATAAAGACCGTGATCAGTTTTTTGGCGATTGGCCATCATCCAGCCAGGAAAAACCGCGTCTTGTCCCCCTGTGTGCGGCCAAAAAGAATCATTTAATTTGGAAAATGTTCATTTTTCTGCTTAATTGCCCTGCGCCCAACGGAAAGGCGCACGGGATTTTCAGGGAAGGAACACAGGACAATGGCAGTCGACACGCAACCACTTACCCACCAGGCCGACCTGCTGCAACGAGGGCTGGCGGATCTACGGGCAGAAGACGCGGAGCTGGCAGCGTTGCTGGATGCGGAAGTCACGCGCCAACACCAGACGCTGTCGCTGGCCGCTTCGTCCTGCGCAGTGAGGCCGAATATCCTGGCGGCGTCCGCCTCGCTGCTGGTCAACGTGACCGCCGAGGGCACGCCCGGCTGGCGTCATCACGCCGGCTGCGAGAATGCCGACCGGGTCGAAGCCCTGGCTGTGCGCCGAGCGCGTGAGCTGTTCAGTGCGCAATACGCAGGCGTGCAATCACACTCGGGGTCGACTGCCAACTATCAGGTACTGGCGGCCTTGCTGGAGCCGGGAGACACCGTGCTCGGCATGGCCCCCGATCACGGCGGGCATCTGAGCCACGCCAGCCCCGTCGCGTTCACCGGCGCGAACTACAAGGCGCTCAGGTACGGCACTACCTCCAAGGGTGTTATCGACTACGACCAGGTGCGCACACTGGCGCTGGCCCATCGCCCGCGCGTGATCATCTGCGGGGCGACGGCCTACTCGCACACCATTGATTTCGCGCGCTTGCGTGGGATTGCCGACGAAGCCGGGTCGATCCTGCTGGCGGACATTTCGACCATCGCCGGCCTGGTCGCCACCGGGCGCCATCCGAGCCCGATCGATGCAGCCCACGTCACTACGCTGTGCACCCATAAACAACTGGGCGGCCCGCGTGGCGGCCTGATCCTTTCCGGTCGCGACGCCGAAACCAAGGTGCCGGGCCTTAAGACCAGCTTCAGCCGGCTCCTCGATCAAGCCGTGTTCCCACGAATGCAGGGCGCACCGGCCTTCAACATGATCGCGGCAAAGGCGGCGGCGTTCGGCTACGCCATGTCCGCGGATTTCGACGCCTGGATGGCGCGTATTCGCACCACGGCCGACGAACTGGCCAACGCGTTCCAGGCCTGTGACTACGAGGTGGTGGGCGGGCGCAGTGAAAACCACTCGGTGCTGATTCGCTTGCGTGGCGGCATCACCGGCGCCATCGCCCAGGCGGCGCTGGAGCAGTGCGGCATCATCGTGGACAAGCATCGCGCACCGGGAGAGACGCGACCATCATTCGTCGCTGGCGGGTTGTGTATCGGCACCGGCTCCCTGGCGCAACGCCAGCTCGACGCCGATGGATGTCGGCAGGTCGTCGAACTGGTGTGCCGGGTACTCGATGCGGTCACGCCCCTCAACGAGCACAAGTTCACCCTGGATCCGAATGCACAGGAATCCCTGCGCTTGCAGGCTCAAGCCTTGTGCGCGAAGTATCCCCTCGCGGATTACCTGCACAACTGAGCAAACATCCAAATGGATGTTTCATGTTATTGCAGGATAAATTGCTGTACGGTGTTTAAGCGGCTGTTATAGACGGTCGCGTTGTTGCTCATTCTCATCATTAACAAGCTGCACGACAGCTTGGCGTTCTCCTGGCAGTTATAAAAAGGGCTCTTAAAGTCCGTTCAACCTCCGTGAACGAAGTACTCAGCCTTTTGCAGTGAAGTCGAACTAGGCCCGTGCGCCGATAGTTGTTCGACTCATGAGGAGATATCCCGTGATAACCCGAAGAAAACTCCTGTATTCAGGCGCAGCCTTGACCGGTGCTGGCCTGTTTGCCCCGCTGTGGGCAGGTGCCGCGCTGGCGCAGGAAGTCAGCAGCGCCGCCAGCGACGACATTGAATCCTTCCGCCAACTGTCGATGTTCCTCCTCGAACGCTCGAACCTGGATGCCGCCTTGTCCTTGCGCATCCTGGCTCAGTGCACCCGGAACGACCCTGCATTCCCCGAGAAGATCAAAGCCTTGTGGAGCAAGGTTGGCCAGCATCACTTGCGCAACGTCGGCCAGTTGTCCGGCAGCCCGTTCTACGCCGACCCGGTGATCAAGGACACGACGCAGAAAATCGTCTCCGCCTGGTACCTGGGCTACACCGGCACGCCGGTGTCCCTGCGCGCCACCGACGGCACGCGCCTGGTCACCTTCACCGGCGCCCTGGCCTATGCGCCGACCGCGGACGCAACGGTGATCCCGACGTACTCCCGGGGAAAAACCAATTACTGGGTCAATCCTCCGGCCACGCTGGCCAACGACTAAGACAAGGCACTTTTATGAATCAGGATTTTGACGCCGATGTCATTGTGGTTGGCTCCGGCGCATTAGGCAGTAACGCAGCCTTTGAATTGGCCAAACTCGGCAAGTCGGTGATTATTCTGGAAGCGGGTGAACATATTCCCCGCTGGAAGATAGTCGAGAACTTCCGTAATTCGTCGAACAAGGGCAATTACAACTCACCCTATCCGAATGAACCGTGGGCCCATCATTCTTACGATGAGCAATACATCGAGAACACCGGTTCTTTCGAGTTCCGCCCCGGCATGTTGAAACTGGTGGGCGGTACCACCTGGCACTGGGCGGCAGCGTGCTGGCGTTACTTGCCCAACGATATGAAACTCAAGACGCTCTACGGCGTAGGTCGCGACTGGCCGCTGGAATACAGCGAGCTGGAACCCTATTACGTGCGTGCGGAAATTGCCCTGGGCGTATGCGGCAGTGACACCCAGGACCAGAGCGGGCAGGGCGGCGGCGCGTTCCCGCCACGCTCAAGCCCGTACCCGATGGCGCCGGAAGGTGATACCTACCTGTTCCAGCGCCTGCGCGAACGCATGGCCCCGGCGGGGTATCACTTTATCCATGAGCCCAATGGCCGTGCCACTGAACCCTACGACGGGCGCCCGGCGTGCAGCGGCAACAACAACTGCATGCCGGTCTGCCCCATCGGCGCGATGTACAGCGGCGACGTGCACGCCCGCCATGCGGAACAGGCCGGCGCCAAGCTGATCACCGACGCCACCGCCTACAAGCTGGAAAAAGGCGCGGACGACAAGATCGTCGCCATCCATTACCGCAGCTCCACCGGCGCCGATGTGCGGCTCACTGCCAAGTACTTCATCGTTGCCGCCCACGGCCTGGAAACCCCCAAGCTGCTGCTGATTTCCGAGGTGGCCAACTCCTCCGACCAGGTCGGTCGCAACCTGATGGACCACACCGGCCAGGGCCTGCAATTTATCGCCGACGAGCCGTTGTGGCCGGGACGCGGCGCGGTGCAGCAGGGCGGGATTTTCAACCGCCGCGACGGCGAGTTCCGCAAGGAGCGGGCCTCGGTCAAACACTCGATCTCCAACAACGTGCCGAACATTGCCGTGGCCAAGCGGCTGATCGCCCAGGGCGTGTACGGCAAGGAGCTTGACGAACGCATCCGCCACGATGCGGCGCGTTGGGTCGACGTCTCTACCGTGTATGAAACCCTGCCATTGCAGACCAACACCGTGCGCCCGAGCCGCACCCGCAAGGACGCCCTGGGCATTCCGATGCTGGTGGTCAACTACGAGGTGGGCGACTACGTGAAGGCGGCCAAGGCCGGCGTCACTGAAGACTATGCGCACTTCGTGCAGCTGATGGGCGGCACGGTGGTGGAAGACAACACCGGCTACCAGAACCGCGACCACCTGATGGGCACCGTGATCATGGGCGCCAACCCCAAGGATTCGGTGGTCAACCACGAGTGCCGCACCCACGACCACGCCAACCTGTTTCTCGCCACCACCGGGGTGATACCGGCCTCCGGCACCATCAACCCGACCCTGGCCGGCGTGGCGCTGAGTATCCGTATGGCCGACATCATTGCGCGGGAGGTCTAGGTCATGGGATTGCTTAAATTTCCATTGCTGGCCTTGCTGCTCACCGCGTTGCCGGTGTTTGCCGCTGAAGACACTGCCGCGCTGATCCAGAAAGGTGCGTATGTCGCCCGTGCCGGCGACTGCGAAGCCTGCCACCGTACCGCCGAGAATGGCGGCGCGCCGCTGGCCGGCGGGTATGTGATCGACTCGCCCATGGGCAAGATTATCTCCAGCAACATCACCCCGTCCAAGGCCTACGGCATCGGCGACTACACCGAGCAACAACTGGCGGACGCCTTGCGCAAAGGCATCAACGCCAAGGGCCAGCACCTGTACCCGGCGATGCCCTACACCTCTTACCAGGGCATGAGCGATGACGACATCCACGCCTTGTATGTGTACCTGCAACAGGGCGTCAAATCCGTGGACCAGCCGGTGCCGGAAACGCACCTGGCGTTCCCGTTCAACATCCGCCAACTGATGTTCGGCTGGAACCTGGTGTTCCTCGACAGCCAGGGTTTCGTGCCCAAGCCCGGCGCCACCGAACAGACTAGCCGTGGCCAGTACCTGGTGGACAACCTCGCCCACTGCGGCGCCTGCCACACCCCACGTAACGCCTTGATGGCCGAGGACAACAGCCAGTACCTGGCCGGTGCGAAACTGGGTGGCTGGGTCGCGCCCAACATCACCTCCGACAAGGTCAGCGGGCTGGGGGACTGGAGCGAGGACGACCTGGTCAACTTCCTGAAAAACGGTCACCTCGCCGACAAGGCCCAAGCCGCGGGCGGCATGGCCGAAGCCGTGGAAAACAGCTTCCGCTACCTCAGCGACAGCGACCTGCATGCCATGGCCGCCTACCTGCACAGCGTGCCGCCGATCCGCGATCCCGGGCAAACCGAGCGGGTGGTGCGTGACGTCAAGCCGGTGGACATGAGCACCCTGGAAACCGGCCAGGGCGATCAAGCCTCACTGGCCGACGCCACCGGACTGGATGGCGCACGCCTCTACAACTCGGCCTGCTCCAGCTGCCACGGCCGCGATGGCCAGGGCTCGGCTGACAAGTTCTACCCGTCCCTGAGCCTCAACACCGCGCTCAACGGCAACCAGGCCAACAACCTGGTGATGGCGATCATCGCGGGCATCGACCGCAAAGGTGCCGACGGCGCCGTGAGCATGCCGGCCCTGGGCGGTGACCTGAACGACGCGCAAATCGCCGCCATCGCCAACTACAGCCTGCAGACCTTCGGCAACCCGGCGCTGAGCGTCAGTTCCGAAGAAGTCACCAGCCTGCGTCGTGGCGGGGATGCGCCGTTGTTGATCACGGCCATGCCGTACCTGCTGTGGGGCGGTGGCCTGGTGGTGCTGGTGCTGATCATCGTGCTGTTGCTGTGGCGCCGTCACCACAAACACCTGCGGGCAGTGGAGGCCAAGCGGATCGCGTTGAACCGGCGTTTTCATTCCAACTAGCCGGAAACGCAAAAGCCCCGCCTTCGGTATGAAGTGCGGGGCTTTTTGTTGGTTGGGTAAATCACCGGCTGTTTTCCTCGTCATACCCAATTGCAGGAACGGGGGCGAATCCCGCACCTGAAGCTGCGAGCCGACAAGGAGAGGTCTTCATGGTCAACGTGAGTCGTCGTTCCCTGATCGCACTGGGCGCGGCCTTGCCGTTGCTGGGTCGCCTGGACTGGGCTGAGGCAAGCCCCGCCGTGGCGGCGCCCGAGGTGCTGCTCAACTACAACGAAAGCCCCTACGGGCCCTCGCCGGCTGCGCGGCAGGCCATGCAGCGCGGTATTGCCGTTTCGGGGCGCTACCCGTACCCGGACATGTACGCGCTGGTCGAGCAGTTTGCCCAGCAGCAGGGCATTCTGGAAGAGCAGGTGGCGGTGTTCGCCGGCTCCATGGCTGCGTTGCGCTACGCGGTGCTGGCGTTTACCAGCGAAACCCGCAGCCTGGTGATGGCCACGCCTTCCTACGAAGTTCCGCGCCAGGCAGCCGAGTCGTGCAAGGCCAGGGTGCATGAAGTGGACCTCACCGCCGATCACGCCCATGACCTTCCCGCCATGCTCACCGTTGACCGCCAGCCCGGCCTGATCTACCTCTGCAACCCGAACAATCCCACCGGCACCCTCACACCCGCCAAGGCCATCGAACAGGCACTGGCGCGCAAACCCCAGGGCAGCATTTTGCTGGTGGACGAGGCCTACATCGACTTCAGTGACGCACCCAGTTGTGTGGCGTGGGTCAAGGACCATGACGACTTGCTGGTACTGCGCACGTTCTCGAAAATCTACGGCCTGGCCGGCGCACGCCTGGGGCTTGCGATCGGTCATCCGCAGCTGCTGGAACAACTGGCGGTGTTTGGCGGGGACAACGTGCCGGCGGCCGCCAGCCTGCTGGCCGCCCGCGCCAGCCTTGCAGATGCGCAACTGGTGCCGGCGCGCAAGGCGCTCAATACCCGGTTGCGGGATGAGACGGTGGCCTGGCTAAAAAAACGCGGATTCACCTGCACGGCGTCTCACAGCAACTGTTTCATGATTGATGTGCGCCGTCCGGCGGAACAGGTCATCGAGCGGCTGGGCGAGCAGGGCGTGAAGATAGGGCGCGTGTGGCAAAACTGGCCGCAGTGGGTGCGGGTCACCGTGGGCAACGCTGATGAGATGCAGCGGTTTCGCGAGGTGTTTGCGGCTCAAGTCGTAGGCTGAATTCGCTGCGACGCAGGTCAAATGTGGGAGCGGGGTTGCTCGCGAAAGCGGAGTGTCAGTCAATGCATACGTGACTGACCCACCGTCTTCGCGAGCAAGCCCGCTCCCACATTTAGATCGAGTTACTGCTGGGCGATGCTGTAGCCCTCAAACGCCGTCTGCTGCTGCAGCGCGGTGATGATGCTTTTACGCGTCAGTGGCTGCTCGGCGCCCGAGTTATCCACAAAGGTTTCAACTTCCAGTTCCGCCTCGTCACCTTCACCGACAAAGGTAAAGCCGAGGAATTCAAACGCCTCACGGTCGACGTTCGGCTTGGAGCGCGGCGAACGCAGCGGCAGGGTGACGCTGATGCCGTCCTTGCTGATGGCGAACACTTCCACTTCCTTCTTCGGGCGGGAAGCCTTGCCTTTGCCGGCGCTCGGGTTGCTGATGGCCTGGTGGGTCTGGTTCAGCACCTTGAGGGCCAGGCCGTAGACCAGCTCCTGGAACTCCGGGTCGTCCTTGAAGCTGGACAGGATGCGGCTGATGGAGAACTTGCTGTTCAGGTCTTCGAGGGCGGCGTTGTCGGCGGCTTCGGCGTCCTTGAGCTGCTTGAGCTCGCCCATCAGGTCGTAGGCCTTGTCGTCGTCGAAGGCGTCGTGGGCCTGGCGGATGGCCACGCGCAGCTCGCGGATCTGGTCGCTTTCCTTGGAGGTGTGGAACGCGTCCAGCACCATTTCACTGATGGTCTTGGCCGCCGGCACGTGCTGTGAAAGATTGATGGCGTTTTCGTATTCAGCTTTGGATTGCAAGGCGACTACGGATTCTTCGGTGCGGGAATCAGACATTGAAATTTCACTACTTCAGTAAACGGGGAGACGGGAAAAGCGTCGCGCATTTTCAGCGGGGAGGGGGATCAGGTCAAGGCAGGATCCTGACGGTAAATGGCGTCAATAGTGATAGCGACACATGAGGATCTGTATTTCACCCTCCTCAATCCCGTACACCAGACGATGTTCCGCTGTGATTCGCCTGGACCAGAAACCACTGAGGTTATGTTTGAGTGGTTCTGGTTTGCCAACGCCGTCAAAAGGATCACGCTGGATCGATTTGATCAGTAAGTTGATGCGTTTGAGCCCAGCTTTGTCGTTTTGTTGAAACCAGAGGTAGTCGTCCCAGCCTTCAGGCGTAAAGAGTATTTTCATTCTTCAATCAACTGCCTCGGCTTGGCCTTTCCGGCTCGCAGGCTGTTGATCGATTTGATCAAGCGTTCCGCGTTGTTGGGAGAGCGCAGCAGATAGGCCGTCTCTTCAAGAGCGTTGAACTCTGAGAGAGAGATCATGACCACCGGTTCACCTTTTTGCCGGGTCACCAACAGAGGGGCACGATCTTCGTTTACCCGATCCATCGTGTCCGAGAGATGGGCCCGTGCATGGGTGTAGTTGATAGTTTCCATAATTGAGTCCTCGCTTAATGGCTGAAACGTACAGAAATACGTACAGGTCATCAAGGGGCATCTTACCAACGGTTGATTTAACCAAGGCGCTTGCCCATTTCGAAGCCGCGTTTTTCGTAGCCCAATTCCTGGTACAGCCGCTACCTGTTATCGGCGATCACGTAAAGGCGCGGCGTCGGCCCCAAGCCCTTCGACGAAGCCGGCAATGCGCTGGCAAGCCTCCCTGAGGGTGTCATCGGCGACGGTAAACGAAACCCGCACAAACCCTTCGGCGCTGGGGCCAAACGCTTGGGCGTCAAGCACCGATACGCCGGTCTGGCGATACAGTTGCCAGGCGAATTCCCGGCCGCTGAGCCCGGTGCGACGTACGTCCACCAGCATGAACATGCCCGCCTGGGGGACTCGGCAGTCCAGCTCGCTGATCGCACTCAACGCGTTCACCACCAGGTCACGCCGGCGCCGATACACCGCACGGGCATCGCTGACCAAGGCCTCATCCAGTTCCAGTGCCTTGATCGCCGCCGCCTGGATAAACCCTGGCAGGCCGTAAATCATGCACAGCAGCAAGTTCTCCAGATGGCTGATCAACGTGGGCGGGCCGGCCACCCAGCCTACCCGCCAGCCAGTCATGGCGTGGCTTTTCGACAGGCTGTTGAGCACCACCGTACGCTCGGCCATGCCGGGTAATGCGCTGATGCTCAGGTGTTGATCGTCATAGATGAGCTGCCCATACACTTCATCGCAAATCACCCACAGGTCGTGGGCGCGTGCCACTTCGGCGACGGCTTCCAGCTCTTCGCGGCAGTAGACATTGCCGGTGGGGTTGCACGGTGTAGCGAGGGCGATGCCCCGGGTCTTGTCGGTAATCGCGGCTTGCAGCGCGGTGCGGGTCAGGCGAAAGCCGTTGGCGGCCGGTTGTTCGACGGTTCTAATGCGTGCCCCCGAGGCTTGGACACAGGCCTCGTAGGTCAGGTACATCGGCTCTGGCACCAGCACTTCATCGCCGTGGCTGAACAGGCACAAGCAGGCCGCGAACAGGCCATTCTGCGCGCCGGCGACCAGGGCGATATTGTCGGCGTGCACCGCAATCCCTTGCAGCAGGCTCTGCCGGGCCGCGATGGCTTCCCGCAGTTTCGGGCGGCCGAGCACAGGGGTGTAGTGGGTGTCGCCGGCGCGCAGGGCGTCCACGGCGGTTTCACAGATCGCGCTGTGTGTGGCGAAATCCGGGTCGCCGACACTGAGCACAATCACGTCTTCGCCACGCAGTTGGGCTTCGGCGGCGGCGTAGTGAATATCCCAGGCACTGACGGATTCGCCGCCAATGCGCCCCACAAAGGGTGAATAACGCATCCTTGCTCTCCTCGCCGACATCGATGCCCGCGTCAATTAGTCAATTTCAGTTCCACTGTAGAACATGCCGCCTGATCCACATCAAGGGCCGCGCGCAAAAAATCCGCTACAACGAAGCTGGGGCTGGCCATGCCCCGGTTATCTGCCTGATGACCCAATAAAAACGATTGCAGACCTGCGCCGAGGGGACCGCCCCAGGCCGGGTTATTAAAGGAATAGTGCGATGATTTTTCCCCTGTCACGTCTGGGCCTTGTGGGGGTGGTGCTGTGCCTTTCCCTTCCCCTGCACGCCAACGAAGCCGACCCCACGCTGATCGAACAGGGCAAATACGTTGCCCAACTGGGCGACTGCATCGCCTGCCACACCGCCAGGCAAGGCGCGCAGATGGCCGGCGGGCTTGAACTGGGCACGCCAATGGGCACGATCTACTCGAGCAACATCACCCCGGACCGTGACACCGGCATCGGCCAGTACACCTTCGAGCAGTTCGACCGGGTGATGCGTGAAGGCGTGACGCCGGCCGGGCAGAACCTGTACCCGGCGATGCCTTACCCGTCCTACGCGAAGATGAGCGAAGGCGACATGCGCGCCTTGTTCGCCTACCTGATGCAGGGCGTGGAGGCGGTGAACAAACCCAACCTGGACGCCGAGATGGGCTTCCCGTTCAACCAGCGCTGGGGCCTGGCGTTGTGGAATTTGGCGTTTCTCGACAAGCAACCATTCGTGCCGGACCCGGCGAAGGATGACGTGCTTAACCGTGGCGCCTACCTCGTCCAGGGCCTGGGCCACTGCGGCTCGTGCCACACCCCGCGCGGCATCGCCTTCCAGGAAAAAGCCCTGAGCGACGCGGGCCGCAGTGGCCGGCATTACCTGGCCGGGGAGACTGTCGAGCACTGGCGCGCCTTGAGCCTGCGCAACCTGTGGACGGTGGACGACACCGTGCAATTGCTCAAGACCGGGCAGAACCGCTTTGCCACGGTCGCGGGCAACATGGCGGATGTGATTCATCACAGTACCCAACACTTCACCGATGCCGATTTGACCGCCATCGCGACGTATCTCAAATCCCTGCCGCCGGGCAAGGACGACCTGCCGATGCCCGCCGTGGCCCACGAACCCGCCGCACCGCCCAAGGACTTGTTCACCAGCCGTGGTGGCCTGGGCTATATGCAGTTTTGCAGTGACTGCCACCGCAGCGATGGCGGCGGGGTGAAAGGGCTGTTCCCGCCGTTGGCCGGCAACCCGAGCGTTGCCTCGAACAACCCGACGTCACTGCTGCACATCACCCTCACCGGTTGGGAAACCGCCGAGACCGCAGCCCATCCACGGGTCTACACCATGCCTGGGTTTGCGCGGTTGGCGGATCAGGAAATCGCTGAAATCCTCAGTTTCGTGCGCAGCAGTTGGGGTAACGAAGGCACGCCTGTCACGGCTGCCCAAGTGAAGAAAATGCGTGGCCAGCTCAACCCGGTCACCACCGATTCGTCAGCGTTTGAAACCCCACGCCTGGCCGAATTGTTGGCGGCGCCGAATGCCGATCAGGTGGTACGCGGCATGCGCCTGCACCTGCAGACCAAGGAACTGCTGCCCAATAACGTGGGCAACTCGCTGAACTGCACCAGCTGCCATCTCAACGCCGGCACTGTGGCGGATGGTTCTCCGTTTGTGGGCGTCTCGGCATTTTTCCCGAGCTATGCGCCGCGTGCGGGCAAGGTGGTGAGCCTGGAAGAGCGGATCAACGGCTGCTTCCGTCGCTCGATGAATGGCAAGCCGTTGCCAGCGGAATCGGCGGATATGCAGGCGATGGTGGCGTACTTCGACTGGATGAAAAACAACACCAGGCCCGAAGATAAAGTCGCCGGGCGCGGGGTGGGCAAGGTCGACCCGGCGATCAAGCCGGATATGCAGAATGGCAGGCAGGTCTACGCCAAGCAGTGCGCGGTGTGCCATGGCGACAATGGCCAAGGGTTGACGCGGGCGGATGGCGAGTTGGTGTACCCGCCGTTGTGGGGCGAGCAGTCGTTCAATATCGGGGCGGGGATGGCGCGGCTGTACACGGCGGCGGCGTTCGTCAAACGCAACATGCCGATCGGTTTCCACGAGAAATTCCCGTTGGGGCAGGGCGGGTTGTCGGATCAGGAGGCGGTGGATGTGGCAGCGTACTTCTCCCAACAACCTCGTCCGGATTTCCCGGACAAGGTGAAGGACTGGCCGAAGGGGGGTAAGCCCGTGGATGCGCGGTACTAACCCCACCACCTATTCGAAGTGGGCACAGTCAATGTGGGAGCGGGCTTGCTCGCGAAGACGGTGAGTCAGTCACCCATGTATTGACTGACACTGCGCTTTCGCGAGCAAGCCCGCTCCCACAGTTTTAACCGAGTGCAGTCAGTTAGAAGGTGGTACGCAGACCGACCTGCACACTTCGACCCGGCGCCGGGGCGATGTCCCGCAGGATCGAACTGGCGTAGCGCACGGTCTGGTTCGTCAGGTTCTCGCCGTTGACGAACGCCAGCCACTGGCTGCCGCCGACATTGAAGCGGTAGCCGGCGCTGGCGCCCAACGTGGTGTAGCCGTCGGTACCGCTTTCGTTATCCGGCACCCGCCCCTGGCCCGCCGCGTGTTCAACGTCAATCCGCGCCTGCCAGCGATCCAGTTCCCACAAGAGGCCGCTGTTCAAACGCAACGGCGCAATGCGGGGCAACGCTTCACCCGTGTCCAGGTTGGTTGCACGGGTGTAGTCGCCCGACAGTTCCAGCGCAAACTTGCCGTAGGCACCTTCCCCCAGCTTGATGTGATCCTGGGCTTCAAAGCCTGCGAAACGCGCACGCACACCGGAATATTTGTACTCAGGGATGCCGCCGGCGTCTTCCTCGCCTTCGTCATTCAAGGTGCGACCGCTGCCCAGCAGGCCGATGTAGTTGGAGAAGTGGCTGTAGAACACGCCGAAGCTGCCCTTGTGGGTGCCGTTGTCGAAGCGCAGCGCCAGGTCGCTGGACACGGCTTTTTCTTTCGACAGGTTGGCGTCGCCCAGTTCATAGGTGCCGGTGGCGACGTGAGCGCCGTTGGCATACAGCTCGTAGAAGGTCGGGGCACGTTCGGTGTAGCCGAGGGTGGCGGCCAGGGACCAGATCGGCGTGAGGGTGTACACCGCGCCGGACGACAGGCTGCCGGCGGTGAAGTCGGCGGATTTGTCGGCATTGGCGAAGCGTGCGTTGCCCTTGCCGTCCGGGTCGACGTTGGTGTGTTCCAGGCGCCCGCCGAGGCTCAGCTTGAGGCGCTCGGTGGCCTGCATTTCTTCGAGGATAAACAGCGCGCCGGCGTTGGTATCGGTCTGCGGCACGAAGGCTTCTTCACCCAGGGCCGAGAATTCATTGCGACTGACTTGGGCACCCACCACGCCGTTGAACGGCCCGATCGGCAAGTGTCGCGCTTCCACCCGGGCTTCGTAGCCCTTGTTCTTGAAGGTGGTGCCGGTCTCGCCGCCTTCGATTTCCATGTGCTTGTAGTCGGTATAGCCGGCGTCGAGTTTGACCGAGGTGAACGGGCCTTGCAGGTTGCGGATTTCGGACGCAAAGGCGTAGTGATCCTGCTTCATGCGGATGCGCACGTCCTGCTCGGCCGGGGAGCCGTAGTTGCTGTCGTAGTTGCTGTAGGACAGCCCGGCGTAACCGTCGTCCCAAGTGTAGGAACCGCCGACTGCACCACCGTCCTGGCGTCCGTCGCTGTTGCCGAGGCGACCGTTCTTGCCTTCACCGTCTTCGCTTGGCGGTGCATGACGGCTGCGGGCAAAACCGGGGATTTTCAGGTCGTTGAATTCCCGCGCACTGGCGTCCAGGTGCAAGGCGAAGGTGCCGTTGCCGGCTTCCAGTTTGCCGGCGCTGCTGCGGGTGGTGTCGGCGCCGCCGTAGCGCAATTCACCGGCACCGTGAATGCCTTCGATGGCTTCGGTGGGGATGCGGTTGTCGAAGGTATTGACCACGCCGCCGATGGCGCTGCCGCCATAGAGCAGGGCGGCCGGGCCACGCACGATTTCGATGCGGTCGACGTTGACCGGGTCCAGCGGCACGGCGTGGTCATAGGACAACGACGAGGCATCCAGCGCACCGACTCCGTTGCGCAGTAGGCGAATGCGGTCACCATCCTGGCCACGAATGATCGGCCGGCTGGCCCCCGGGCCGAAGTACGACGACGACACACCGGGCTGCTTGTTCAGGGTTTCACCCAGGCTGCCTTTTTGTTGCAGGGTCAGGTCATCGCCTTCCAGCACGGTGGTGGGAGAAGCGAGGGTTTCGCTGCCCAGCGGGTTGCCGGTGATGACTTGAGGTTGCAGTTCCAGGGCGTTGGCCTGGGAGGTGATCAACAGGGCGGCTGCCAGCGGGGTGAGGCGCCAGAGAGAAGAGAGGGACATCGGTCGTTCCTTGGCAAACGGCAAAAAGAGAAGGCTGAAAACGGTAAGGGATTCGATACCCTTTGATAGTTATCGTTACAATATAACATCACTTTTTTCCCTGCCAAGGGGAACTTTCCCAAACCCCGCTCGATCACTCCCACGCTGATCGTTCCCACGCTCTGCGTGGAAATGCATGCCGTGACGCTCTGCGTCACCATTGCGCAGGGTTAAAACTTGCGTCGACCGAGGGACGCAGAGCGTCCAATTCGGCATTCCCACGCAGAGCGTGGGAACGATCGAACAGTGGCCTATAGTGAAGGCAACGCTTCCACCCGCACGGCCCGTCCGCTAAGGTGCGCGGCTTCGTTTTCTTCTTTTCTGCACAAAAGGCCCGGCATGACCGCGACAAACAAAGACCCACTGCACGGCGTCACCCTGGAACAGGTCCTCACCGCGCTGGTGGCGCATTACCAATGGGAAGGCCTGGCCGAGCGCATCAACATCCGCTGTTTTTCCAGTGACCCGAGCATCAAGTCGAGCCTGTCGTTCCTGCGCAAGACCCCGTGGGCGCGGGAGAAGGTCGAAGGTTTGTACGTGAAGTTGATGCGCACCAAGCGACCGGTCGAGGACTGAGGTGAAACGTCACCTTATCGGCCTCGCAGCCCTCGGCGGTTGGGCCGGCCTGGCGCTGCAGCAGTACATCATTTTCTACTTCCGCTGGGTCGATGGCGCCAGCCTGTTGCCGGGCCTGGTGAATTTCTTCAGCTTCTTCACCGTGCTCACCAACACCCTGGTGGCGGTGGTGTTGACCCATGCGTGGGTGCAACGGCCAACCGCGGCGAGCCGGTTCTTCCTCGGGCCCGTAGTCAGCAGCGGGATTGCCGTGAGCATTGTCGTGGTCAGCCTCGCCTACAGCCTGTTGTTGCGCCACATGTGGCAGCCTGCGGGGGTGCAGTTTGTGGCGGACGAGCTGCTGCACGACGTGATGCCGTTGGTATTTGTCGCGTATTGGTGGTGGTGCGTGCCCAAGGGCAGCCTGCGCCTCAAACACATCGGGCTGTGGGTGATTTACCCGGTGGTGTACTTCGCCTATGCGTTGTTGCGCGGGTATGTGTGGGGGCTGTATCAGTATCCGTTCATTAACGTGGACACCCTGGGTTATCCCCAGGTGTTCATCAATGCCGGGGGGATTCTGGTGGGGTTTGTACTGATTGCTCTGGGGGTGGTGGGGCTGGATAAAATCTGTAGGAGCGAGCTTGCTCGCGAAGAACGTTAACGATAACGCAGTGTGTCTGGTTTAACGCGGCGCTCTCAGGTTCTTCGCGAGCAAGCTCGCTCCTACAGGGATCACTGTTGCCAGTAACCCACGGCCTTGAGGAATGCCTCATTGACGTTGTGCGTGTCCAGCAGCACCCGCCGTACCTGGCGCGACAGCTTGCTCTCGGTGGCGACAAAGCTGTACAGCGAACCGCCCGGCAGCGTCAGGTTCTGCACCGTCTCGAGCAGGTCATCCTGGCCGCGCACCACCCAGATCACTTCCACTTCGGCAGCGCTGGCCAGCGGCTGCTGTTCCGCCGCATTGGCGATCTCTATCACCGCCAATACCTTGCGCCCCGCCGGCAATTCGTCCAGGCGCCGGGCAATCGCCGGGATCGCGGTTTCATCGCCGATCAACAGGTAGCTGTCGAAGATATCCGGCACGATCATCGAGCCACGCGGCCCGCCGATGTGCAGGTGCTGGCCGACCTTGGCCTGCTCGGCCCAGGTGGAGGCAGGGCCATCGCCATGCAGTACGAAGTCGATGTCCAGCTCGCCGATGTCCAGGTCGTACCGGCGTGGGGTGTAGTCGCGCATGGCGGGTTGCGGGCCGTCGCCGCGCAGGTTGAAGTCGGGGCTGTCCAGCGCCGCTTGTTCGGCGGCGTTCTGTGGGAACAGCAGCTTGATGTGATCGTCACTGCCCAGGCTGATAAAGCCCGCCAGTTCCGGCCCGCCCAGGGTGATGCGGCGCATGCGCGGGGTGATGTCGACCACCCGCAGGACTTCGAGGCCGCGGCGTTTGATTTCGTGGGTCACGCGGTGGATGGCTTGGGTATTCATTGAGCTTTCCCGTCGGCAATGGCTTGGGCGGTGCTGTTGAGCAGCGCCGCGACACGAACGATTTCTTCCGGGCTCCAGCGCCCGTGGTGCGAATGCAAGGCGTGGCGCAGGTTATGCACCGCCTCGTGGATTTCCGGCGGACGGTCCTGGCCCCGCAGCGAACGTTTGCTCACATCCATGCGCATGCGAATGCCTTCGAGGGCAACCGCCTGTTCGCTTAAGAAGAGACGACCGGCGTCGGTGATTGTGTAGCGTTTTTTTCCGTCTTCGGCGTCGCCGGTAATCAATTCGCTTTCTTCGAGAAAGGTCAGCGTGGGGTAGATCACGCCGGGGCTGGGGCTGTAGGCGCCGTCGAACAGGGTCTCGATCCGGCGAATCAGGTCGTAGCCATGGCACGGCTGTTCGGCGATCAGCGCCGGCAGCAGCAGTTTCAGGTCGCCGGGCGCGAAGACCCGTGGGCCACGGCCGCCGCGCTCGCGGCCTGGACGTTTGTCGAAGCCGTCGCGGCTGTCACCGGGGTCGCGGTGTGAATGATGGTCTCTCATTTCGGGTGCTCTCGTTTGGTTTAGATACAACGTAAGATATATCTTATTGCCGCCGCAACCTCGGCAGACGAACGGTCATCTCGCGTCTTGTGAGACGGGACTCGAAACGGGCCGATCAGCGCACTGACCCTTTCGACATATTCGCCAACTTGTTAGTTGGCGTGCCCCAGTAATTACTGTTGTTTTTTATAATATGTAATCCTATTCTTACGGACTTGTTCTGCACTAAATAATTCTCGTTAAGTTGATGTAGTCCGTTTCTTACGGTTGATTCAAAAGTTTTGGCAAAGTGCCATAATTTTCCTATGTGTCTTGGTGTGACAAGGCTACGTGAATAAGCGAATCGACCGGCTTTCATATTCAAAATCGAAATGGATAATTGCCCGGCCTCGAACGAACTCCTGAATTGCAATACAAGTAATTGGAAAGCATCCAATTTCCATTGCTTCGGGAAATTGTTCTGGTGCTGGGTTAATTAAGTCCTGTGCGCAACTAAGCCAGGATTTCGTTTTGATTTTTAATACATGTGAGCCTCTGCAAATGAAGACTAAAGTAAAAGCTGCGCTGTTGACTGTCGGCCTGTTGGCGGGTTCGATCTCTGTTGCTAATGCGGCGGACGGGACGATTACATTTACCGGTTCGGTCCATTCGGGTGCTTGCTCTATCAAGCCTGAGTCTGTGGATCAGTCAGTTGCACTTGGCGCTATTGCAAAGCATCAGTTGCAATCCGGCGGCAAGTCCACCGCCCGCCCCGTGGCGATCGAGCTTGAAGGGTGCGACCTGTCTGGCCTCACCGATAACACCGTGACCACTACCTTCACCGGTGCACCGTCCAGCGTTGTGCCTGGCGGCATCGGCACGGTCGGCAGCGCGGGCGGCATCGGCATCATGATGACCCACGGCGGCAAAGCGATTGAGTTGGGCGTGCCAACCACTCCGCAGGCCATTGTTGCCGGTAATAACACCCTGCAGTTCGGCGCCTACGTACAAGGCCAGGCGACAGGCGACATCGTTCCTGGTGATTTCAGCGCGGTCACCAACTTCACCTTGGCTTATCAGTAAGTGTTTCCCCCGCCACCACTGGTGGCGGGGGAAAACTGGCGGGAGATCAAGGTGAAAACATTCATAAGTCTCGCTATTGCCTCTTCATTGACGTTGTTCATCAGCCCTTGTGATGCCGCGCAGACGCGTGTGCAAGGCGATGGGCTCGTCACGCTGGGAGGCGAGATCATCGACTCGGCCTGCGGGCTGGAAGCGGTCACTGCCGATCAGACCATCGACATGCCTCCCGAACCCATCGGCCGCCTGTTGCGAGAGGGCGCGGGGCAAATGCAGCCGTTCCAGCTACGGCTGGTCAACTGCACCGTGACGCGTCCCGACCCGCTGCGCCCCGGCGAAACGCTGCCGGACTGGGAGCATCTTCGCGTGACGTTCGACGGGCCCAGCGATATGGGCGGGCGCACCTTTGCGGCCTTTGGGGCCTCGCAGGGGGTTGCCTTCCATATTGAGGACGCCGCTGGCCAGGTGAGTGTGCCGGGAGTGCCGATGGCGCTGCTGCCGGTGGTTGATGGCGACATGACACTTCATTACAGGCTCCGCCTGGTGGGCAACGGAGTGCCGCTGTTGGCAGGGGCTCACCGCGCGGCAGTGCGGTTCAAGTTGGAATACTTTTGAAGATTGAGTTGCGTGTATGTTGAATACGTCGAAAGTCATGAATACGCTGCGCCCCAGCCTCTTTGGCGGGTTGATATCACTGGCTGGAACTGCAATGGGCGCCGGGGATATTGAGTTTAATACCGACGTTCTTGATCTGATTGATCGCTCCAATATTGACCTGTCTCAGTTTGCACGCAGTGGGTTTATCTTGCCTGGCACCTACTCGATGGTGGTCCAGTTCAATACCCAACCTATATCTGAACAATCGGTGGCGTTCTTTGCCCCCGATGATGATCCCAAAGGCAGTGTGCCCTGTTTATCGCGCGAGCTTGTCGAGCAACTGGGCCTCAAGGCGTCCGGTGCTGACCAGTTGAAGTGGTGGAAGGGCGGGCAGTGCCTGGATGTCACGGGCTTGCCCGGCATGGAAGTCAGTGCCGACCTGGGCACGTCCACCCTGGACATCAACCTTCCCCAGGCCTACCTGGAATACAGCGCCATCAACTGGGACCCGCCGTCACGTTGGGACGAGGGGGTGCCGGGGCTGCTGGTCGACTACAACATGACGGCGCAGTCCAGCTACCGCAAAGGTGACGGTACGCGCAATGACCTCAGCGGTAACGGCACACTCGGGGCCAATGCCGGGGCCTGGCGCCTGCGGGCGGATTGGCAAGGGCGTGTCGAGAAAGACCGCGAGGCGCAGGCCAGCCGGCAAAAACTGGAGTGGAGTCGCTATTACGCATATCGCGCCATTCCTGCGCTGAAGGCACGCCTGGTGTTGGGCGAGGACTACCTGTATTCGGACCTGTTCGACAGCTTCCGCTTTACCGGTGCCGGGCTCAAGTCAGACGAAAGCCAGCTGCCGCCCAACCTGCGGGGCTATGCACCGGAAGTGGTCGGGGTGGCCAAGACCAATGCAAAGGTTGTCATCAGCCAGCAGGGGCGTGTGCTCTATGAAACGCTGGTGGCGGCAGGCCCTTTTCGGATCCAGGACCTTAACGACGCCGTGTCCGGCACGCTGGATGTGCGGGTCGAGGAGCAGGACGGTTCGGTACAGAAATTCCAGCTCGATACGGCCGGCGTTCCCTACCTGACGCGTCCCGGGCAGGTCCGTTACAAGCTGTCTGCAGGGCGGCCGTCCAATCTGCAGTACCACTCCCACGGTGACTTTTTCGGCACCGGCGAGTTTTCCTGGGGGATCAGCAATGGTTGGTCGCTGCTGGGCGGTGCGATAACGGATAACAACTACCGTGCGCTGTCGGTGGGCGCGGGGCGGGATTTGCTGGCGTTCGGGGCCGTTTCCCTGGACGTCACCCAGTCTCGCGCCAGCCTGTGGAACCAGACACTTTCGGGCAAATCCTACCGCCTTCAATATTCCAAGAACTTTGAAGAGTACGACAGCCAGGTCACCTTCGCCGGTTACCGGTTCTCCGAGAAGAACTACTTGAGCATGAGCCAATACCTGGATGCTCGGCACTATGGGTTGAACGGTGAATTGGGTGGGCGCGGCGTGTTCGATGAAGACGGTAACTTCATTGAACACTGGAAACCCATTGGCGGTAACAAGGCGCTGTATACGGTCACGGTGAACAAACAGTTCCGCGATCTGAACACCACGGTGTATGCCAGCTACAACAAACAAACCTATTGGAACCGGCCGGACACCCAGCGCTGGAACCTGTCGGCGTCTCGTTACTTCAACGTGGGCTCTGTCAGGAACATGAGCCTGTCGCTGAATTTATATCGCACCCATGAATACCAATATAAGGACAACGGAGCAGCGCTGACGGTCAGCCTGCCATTGGGACCCACCGGCACCCTGTCGATGGATGCCAACAGGGCCGGCGGCAAAAACAGCTTTACCACACGCTACGCCGATCGCCTGGATGAACGTAACAGCTACCAGGTCAGTGCCAGCGATACCTCGGCCAGCGGCTACCTGAGCCATATTGGTGACCAGGCCGACATCGACCTCAGCGCCACGACGCAACAAGGCAATAACCGCACCCTCAGCGCATCCGTGCGTGGCGGCGGCACGCTCACGCCTTACGGCGGGGCGCTGCATCGAACCACCAGTACCGGCGGAACCCGGCTGCTGGTCGATACCGCCGGTGTGCCCGATGTGCCCGTGCGGGGCTACGGCACGCCGACCCGCAGCAACGCGTTCGGCAAGGCGGTCATCTCCGACATCACCAGCTACCAGCGTACGGCGGCCAGTGTTGACCTGGAGAAATTGCCCAGCGATGTCGAGGCCACTCAATCCGTGACGCAACTGACCCTCACCGAGGGGGCCATTGGCTACCGATCCCTGGAAGTGATTTCCGGCCAGAAGGCCATGGCGGTTCTTCGCCTGCCGGATGGCAGCGCACCGCCCTTCGGCGCCACGGTGAAAAACCGCAAGCAGCAGGACACCGGGGTGGTGAATGACGGCGGGGATGTCTACCTGAGCGGCATTCAGGCCGGCGAGCAGATGATCGTCAGCTGGGGCGGCACCGAGCGTTGCGTCCTGACGCTGCCTGTCGAGTTGCCAACGGATGCGTTCACCGATGCCCTGCAACTGCGCTGCCAGAGGGTAGCCGTCGATCAAGCCTCACCCGAGCCAGCCAGCCTGACCGGCCAGCGAAACACTATGGAGAACCCATCCTCATGAAACACAGCACACGTTTTACCTATGCACTGCTGCTGGCGGTCTTGAGCCAGAGCGCCAACGCCGCTGTCGGCCTGGACCGTACCCGCGTGATTTTCGACGGTGGCAAAGACGCAACCAGCGTCAACATCACCAACAACAACCCCCAGTTGCCGTACCTGGCCCAGGGCTGGATCGAGGATGAAGAGGGCAACAAGATCACCTCGCCGTTGATCGTGCTGCCACCGGTCCAACGCCTGGAGCCCGGCAAGCAAAGCCAGGTAAAAGTCCAGGCGTTGCCGGCCGCCAAATCGCTGCCCCAGGATCGGGAGACGGTCTACTACTTCAACCTGCGGGAAATTCCGCCGCGCAGCGACAAGCCCAACACCCTGCAAATCGCCCTGCAAACCCGGATCAAATTGTTTTACCGGCCGCAGGCAATTACCCCCACCCAGCAGGACCTGTCCAACCCATGGCAGGAAAAGCTGACCCTTACCCGGCAAGGCGATCACTACCAGGTGAATAACCCCACGCCTTACTACGTGACCCTGGTGGATGCGCGCAGCAGCAAGGACGGCAAGACCATACCGGGCTTCGAGCCGGTGATGGTCCCGCCCAAAGGCACGCAGGCCCTGGGGCCGACTGCCAAGGAGCTCGGCACCACCCCCTATTTGTCCTACGTGAATGATTACGGTGGCCGTCCGCTGCTGGCGTTCACCTGCAGTGGCGAGACATGCAAGGTGAACACGCAACTGTCTGTGGCCAATCAGTAGTGCCTGCTGCCGGAGAACGTCATGAAGTTGCACACAGTGAAGGTCTTGGGCGGTCTGTTGCTGGCCCTGATGGGGCCGGCGCACGCCGCGGATGACGAGGATGTGGAGGGCATGGTCGGGATGCTCAACATTCTCGGGTCCATGCATGAAACCCCCTGCAGCCTGGAGATGGCATCCCTGCACCAGACGATCGACCTGGGCCCGGTGTCGGCCAGCCAGTTGCAACGGCCGGGTGACCAGGCGACCTCCGTGGCCTTTCAACTGCTGTTCGAGGATTGCCGGCGAACCGCCGGCCGCATCGCCAGTGAACGCACGGGGAACCTGACATGGAGTGCTTATCAACCGGTGCTCTCGGTGGCGTTCATCGCACCAGCCGATGCCGATGATTCACGGCTGGTCAAGGTGCAAGGCATCACCGGGATGGGCCTGCGCCTGACCGATTCCCAGGGGCGCGATGTACAGCTGGGTTCAAGGGGGGAGCCATTGTTCTTGCCCTTGGGCCGCAACACGCAGACCTGGAACGTCCAGCCCACGCGCACCCCGGCACCCCTGACCAGCGGTGCATTCCGGGCCGTGGTGGATTTCAGGCTCAATTATGAGTAAGGGCAGAACAATGACCAGGTTAACCGGCCCGTGGGCCATTTTTATCGGTGCGGGACTGCTGTGGGTGGTCAGCCAGGGCGTGCAGGCCGATACCAACCTGACGATCCGCGCGACCATCATTGCACCTCCACCGTGCGTGATTAACAGCGGCGGCACACTGAATGTGCCGTTCGGCAATGACCTGCTGACGTCACGGATCGATGGCGTGAATTATCGACGGGACGTGCCGTATACCGTCACCTGCAGTCCTCCCGTTTACAGCAACGCGATGACCCTGGAACTCAAGGGCGCGGCAGCCGGGTTTGATAACAAAGTGCTCTCGACCCCCAAGACCGACCTGGGGGTCAAGCTCTTCGCCAATGGGGCGGACTGGCCGCTGAACACGCCGCTCAGGTTTACCCATCCGACCTTTCCGGCCGTGCAGGCGGTGCCGGTCAAGCGCGCAGGCAGCACGCTGACGGGCGGGGCATTTGCGACCGCCGCCACCCTCGTGATCGAGTACCAATAATGAGGAAACGATCAATGAAATGTTGGCCACAGCGAACGTTGCTCGGCTTGTGTTGCTTCGGCTTTTTCAGTGCTGCGTCGGCCAACCTGACGTTCAACGGAACGCTGAACGAGCCGCCGCCCTGCACGATTGATTCGGGCAGCACGATTGAAGTCGATTTCGGGGATGTCGGCACCAAGCGTGTTGATGGCGTGAAATATCGCAGGGCCGTCGGCTACACCATCCGCTGCGGCGCCTCCACGCTGCCGTGGCTGTTGAAGTTGAGCGTCAAGGGCGCAGAGACAACCTTTGATAACGCGGCCCTGCAGACCACTGCGCCTGACCTGGGGATTCGGCTGTACCAGAACAACGCGCCGTTTCGCCTCAACACGCCGCTGGACATCAGCCTGGCGGCACCGCCGACCTTGGAAGTGGTGCCGGTCAAACGGCCGGGTTCGGTCCTGAAGGCCCAAGGGTTCACGGCGGTGGCCACGCTGTTGGCTGAATACCAGTAGGAGTCGAGTGTATGCGACACGCAATGATTCATAAGGGCCTGGCCCTGCTGCTGACCTTCGGCCTGGCGGCCACGGCGCAGGCGGTGGACAACCTGAGGTTCAAGGGCAACCTGGTGGAACAGGCCTGCACCATCCGCCCGGGCGATGAAGCCATCACCCTGGAGCTGTGGGACCTGACCAGCAAGCACCTCTACATCAACACACGCTCAGTGGGCAAACGTTTCACCCTGCACCTGGATGACTGCAATACCACCATCAGCGACTCGGTGACCATCCTGTTCAACGGTGCGGAAAACCGCGCGCTGCCCGGTTTGTTTGCGCTGGACGGTGGCAGCGGTGCCTCTGGTATCGGGCTGGGTTTGGAGACACTGAGCGACAAGCCGGTGCCGGTGAACAAGGTCGGCGACGAACAGAAATTGAGCCCCGGCAACAACGTAATCCTGCTCAAGGCCTATGTGCAGGGTGAGCCGGATGCCCTGCGGGACAAGACCATCGGGCACGGCAGCTACCGTGTGACTTCGACGTTTACGCTGGATTATCCGTAACGCTAAACCGTTATGCATGGGATGAAAGAGAACAACATGAAACGACTATTTGGAGCCGTTGTGCTGCTTGCCCTGGCTGGCGTCACGACGACCGTGAAAGCGGCTGATTGCCGGGTCAATGGCGGCAATTGGCAACGGGTGAGCATTGGCGGGACGTTGAACCTGCAGGTTCCGGTGAATGTGCGGCTGGAGGTGAATGAGCCGCGCATTCTCCTGTCCGGGGTGAGGATCGAATGCCGGTTTGAACCGGACAGCTATACCCCGGATGGACGGCAGGACTACTGGGCCACCGGGACGAGGATCGGCCCGGCCTGGTCGCCTGGTCCGAAGTTCGTCAGCCAGACGACCGGCTTGCGTATCAATGGCAGTTATTGGAACACGCCTATCCAGGCGGGTATCAGGATTGCGACCATGCCTAACAATACGTCTCCGATCCCGATCGATGTCATCCCTTATATATTGATCCGCAACAACCCGACCAACCCGATCGACATTCGAATAGGTGACACTTTGGGCGTGTTACGTCTCGACCAGACCAACAACTACGATTCCTTTTCCACGAGCCTGCAGCTTACGTACATCGCCAACAACGACTTCACCATCTCCCCGTCGTCGTGCACGATCAACAATAACCAACCGATCGAAATCAACTTCGGCAACGTGCACCAGAGGGCGATAGGCACCGACCCCGTATCAACCACCGTTCGTACCGATCGCACGCTCACCTACCGGTGCCCGGACCCGGGGATTACCACGCCGATCACCATTACCTACAAAGGCACGCCGTCCTCGTTCAACGCCAATGCGCTGGTGATGAGCAATCCGAACGTGGGCACGGCCCTTGTCCGTCAGGGGACTGCGGTTCGAGTCAATGGCTCGTTCCTGACCCGTATCACCAACAGTTCCGGGAGCGACGTTGTAACGTTCGCCCTGGTCAAGCAGGCGGGGTCCCTGCCTGTCGAGGGGCCGTTGAACGGCAGCGGCGTACTGGTAATGGGGGTGCCATGACACACCCATACGGTCAGACCTGGCGCGTGACGCGGTTACGTTGTTGGCTGTGGCGTTCCAAAGCCTGGTGGGTCAACTCGCGCATCCATTGTTTTTCGCGGTAGCCCAGTTCGTTGAGCAGCAGGTTGTAGCTGTCGTCCGTCATGGGTTGCCCGGTCAGCACCTGCGGGTGCGGTACACCCAGGGCGTCGGCGAGGCCGATCAGCGTGAGCCTCAACGCTTCCTTCTGCTCGGCGGGTAAGCCGTTGGCCTGGGCCAGCCTGGCCTGGGCTTCCTGCAGTTCATCAAGGCGTGCGCATTGTTCGTCGAAATGCCGGGCATTGGCCTCAAGGGTGTTCGGGTGGTGGTCGTGCAGGTACTGTTCCCAATAGGGCTCCAGCAACATCTGGTTGACCAGGCCATCGCCTTCGCCCAGCTCCAGCACCGTGCTGTAGGCCTGTTCGATCTGCGTGGGTTTTACGTCGCCGGTGTCGCGGTACAGCATGTGTTCCGACAGCCAGGGCAGGTCGAGGCGCTTGGCCAGGGAGGTCTGGTAGCTCAGGTAGACCTCCACGTCGTCCACGTTACCCATCACGCCCTCCCGTCGTTGGGAACGCAGCCATTGGCCGAGGCCGCCTTCGGCTTCGGGTTTGAGCCGATGGGCAATGTCCTCGCTGGCGATGCGGTTCAATTGCTTGAGCCGTGCATTGCCCTTTGCCAGCGTCACCAGTTTGCCCTCGCGCTCGCTGGCCGAGGCGGAGTAACGCTGGGCTTCGCTGACCAGCACTTCGATGCCCAGGTCATTGAAAATCTGTGCACTGCCGTCGGCGCACAGGCCGGGAAAACTGGCCATCTTGAACAGCTTTTCACGCAGCGCCGTATCGTTGTGGGCCGCCTCCAGCAAACGCCAGACGCGCTCGCGCAACGTTTCAAGATTGTCCCAATAGGTGTCCATGTCCTGGGGCCGCTGGAAGAAGTCGGGCGCTTCAAGGGCCTTGATCACCTCGAACAAACCCTGGGAGCCGTGCTCGCGCTCCACCGCTTGCCACAGCTCCTGGCGCCTGCCCAGTAACGGCGGCCTGACCCGTTCCAGCCACGGGCCGCTCTCTCCACGGGGTTCATAGCTGCGGTTGGGGTCCAGTCCGGCGGCTTCGCGGTACTGCTCGTACAGCAGGCGCTGGTCGTTGAGCAGGGTGTTGCGGTCCAGGCGGGTATGGGCGACGGTCCGGGCCTCGGCGCTATCGGCCATGAGCGCTGGCACATGGTCAATCCTGGTTTGGCTCAGGTCGAGCAAAAAGCCCTCCTCCCGTGGGTGGGCAAACAGCCCGGTGGGCCATTGGGTGATGGGGGTGCGGCTCAGGAACAGGCGGCGCAGGTGCGGCATTTTCGAGATGTTCGGTGGCTGCGTCAGCGGGTTGCGGTACAGGTTCAAGTTGCGCAGGTGCTTGAGGTTTTTCAGGCGCGCAACGTCGCCGTTGAGCAGCGTGATCTGGTTTTCCCCCAGGTTGAGGTCGCGCAGGTAGCGCATGTTGGCGATGGGCTCGGGCAGCCGCGTCAGTTCGTTCGCACTGACGTCCAGCTCCCGCAGGGACGGGAATGCCTGCAGAAAGGGCCACTGGCTGTCGTTGAACATGCAGTTGGCCAGCTTCAATTGGGTGACGTGCTCGAAACCATTGCCCAGCAGCGGCAGGCTGCCGGGCAGGTCGAGGGCGCTGAGGTCCAGGCTCGCGCCGCTCTGCACCTGGCCCAAGTCGTCGCGGTGCTCGGCGAGGCGGTCTTCCCAGCAGCGATAGAGTTTGTGCGCAATGATATTTTTACGCAGTTTTTCCTCCCGGGCCATGCGGCTGTTTTTGGGATGGGGGCCGGGCAGGCGCTTCCATTGCTCCAGCTCCCGGTACAGGTTGTGCCGCTGCAGGACCAGGCGATTGAGGACATCGTTGTTCAGCCCCGGGCCGATCTCATTGAGGAACCGCTGCAGGCGTTCCTCCTCCAGGGTCGGGAACAGACTGGCCAGCACCTCCCGGGCGCGGGCCTGGCCCAAGTGCTCCTGGGCGCGGCGCAACCCGCCGAGGGCCGCGCCGCCGAGCAGGGTGGTGGTCTGCACATCTGCCGTACTGCGCAGCGGTGGCTCGGCCAGCACCCGGCGCCGTTCGGCCAGGGGTTCGAGGGTTTCCATCAGCCAATGCTTGAGCCCGGCGCCCTGGCCGGGCCAGTAGCCCAGTTCACGTTGCTGCGCTTCGGACAGCGCGCGCAACAGGCATTCATACAGGGTATCCGGCCCATGCAGGCGCTGGCCCTGCTGATCGAACAGTTCGTAGCCCACGTCGTTCTGGCGCACCAGCACCCGGCGCCGGCGGGCATCGGCCGGCCCGGCTTCACAACGCAGCGTACCGCTGACCAGGCGATCGCGGATTTGCAGGTGCAGGTCGCCAAAGCCATCGCTGTAGCGCTTGAGGGTATTGAGCACCAGGCGCTCGGTACCTTCGGTGATCGCCCAGGGCGGGAAGAACCCCGCGTAGGCATGGACACTGTGCTGGGCGAAGCTCAGTTCCCTGGCCTGATTGAGCAGGCGCAGCGGTACGTGGTGGTCCAGGGTTTGCCGTTCGGCCGGGGTTGTGCCGGCCAGCAGGGTGTCGGCCAGCGGCCGGTCCAGCGGGCTGACCTGTTCGCGCAAACGGCGTCCATGGGGATCGGCGCTGACCTGGCGGGCTTGATGGATGTAGTCGGCGATGTCACCGGTCTGGCGCGCCACCGAGTCCGCCAGTTGATCGCGCAAGGTTTGCACGCGCAGTGCTTGCGGAACGTCGCCGCCCAGCAGGTGCCTGATCGACGGCTCATCGAGAAACTCCAGCACCCGCGCCGGCAACTCGCCGGACATCACCTCGGCCAGGCTCAATTGCAGCGTGTCGGCCGGCGATGCCTGCGGGTTGGCGTACTTGTGGGAGTCACCGCTCTTGTTCGAGCGCACGAACACTTCCAATGCCTTGGTTTGGGGCCAGCCCGGTAGCTCGGTGATGGTCTGCTCGAACCAGGCGGACGTCGCATCCAGCGGCAGCGGTGCGCCGGCGCGAATGGTGTGCACGGTCTGTGTGGCAGCGCGCTGGGCTTCATAGCGATTGAGGGTCGCTTCCAGCAGCGGCGGGGTCGGCCGGTTTTGCACGTAAAGGTTGCGCAGCACACCGTCGTCGGCACCGCTGATGCGTTGCATCTGCTGCAGTTGCTGGTTGCTGAAGGGCGCCGTGCGCGGCCCCAGGCGGCGCATCAGCGTGGCGCTGTCCCAGGTGCGCGGTTGCTCGGCTTCATGTACGAAGGCGCCGTCGCCGTTGAACCGCACCAGGGGTTGATAGGCGTTGGCGCGCTCCGGGTGAGCGATACGCGTGTCGCCGGTTTCAGGGTCTGCCTGCACTTCGAAGTGAGTACCTTGCAGCGCGAGGATCTGCTTGCCCCGATGGGTGTGCAGGCCGTCGACAATGGGCGGCTGGTCGAGGTTTTTCACAGCATAGGGCGCAATATCCGGGTGCCACAGGCGCGTGCTGCCGTCGGGCCGCACCACCGGGCGCAAGCCTTCGACGAAGGGGCTGAGCTTGAGCCGTGCGACATGGCCCAACTGGCTGGCAGCACCGAACAAGGCAAACTGGATCACGCTGTCGGCCACCGCGACCACTTGCTCCGCCGCCTCGGCACCACGCCCCTGGGCCCAATCGACAATCCCCTCGAACACCTCGTCGGTGATCTGGTACAGGCTGTAGGCGAGCATCGCTTCCCCCAGCAGCGGCACGAAGGGCGTCAGCACCAGCAGCGCCGCATTGAAGATATCCCCGAGGATTTTTTCCAGGTTGTCCCACCAGGCCCAGCGCGCGTGGCGGTCGGCGGTGGCGGTGGGCACGGCGATGTCCAGGGCATCGTTGACGATCTTGTTCAACTTGAGGCGGTACTGGTAATTCCACAGGTCATTTTCGGCGGCGAGCGTTGAGCGATTGACGTGATCGTCACCGATAGCCTGCACGCTGAATTGCAGGTTTGGCTGGGTGGTCGGGGTGTCGCGCCAGCTGGGACGCGGGTCGGTGTGGGCGGTTTGATGCCAGCGCACACGGCTCAAGCGTGTATTGAGCCCGGCAAAGAATTCACCGCGCCTGGCGTGGTCGATGAACTGGCTGAAGAAGGTCTGGTAGCGCTGGCTGTCCCGCAGTTTTTCCGTGAGGTGGCTGAGGAAGGCCGCAGGCGACGGGTATTGCTTCAGAGGGTGTTCGGGGTCTGCGGGGATGTACACCAGCACCTTGCCGACGGGCCGGGTGGGCTGCGGGACAAACAGCAACAGGATGCCGGTCAATGCCGTGTTCATCAGGCTCAGGGTATGGCATTCAAGCGCCTGACCGTCCAGCAGCGCGACGTGGCCGGCGATCAGGTCGAGCACGGCGCCGTGGGCATCGGCGTCGATGTCCCGGTTGATCAAGGCCAGGTGCGCCGCCGTACCCAGGGCAGTCTTCTGAGTGGCAATCATCTGCAGGCGCACGGCCCGGGTCACCGCCGGGTCATAGAACCCCAGGGCCTGGCGCAGGCTTTTCTGGTAGCGGGCGCCCAGGTCCAGGGTGCGGCAGATGTGCTTGAACTGTTCAGCGGTCAATACGGCGCCGGTGATGGAGTGGCGCAAGGTCAGTGTATCCCGCTGCCCGCGTGGGTCTTCGGCGGACAGGAAGGCGTAGTCGACGAAGGTGTCCGAGGCGGCAAAGTTGGCCAGCGCGACGTCCAGCAGCGACAGGGTTTTGCTTTGCTCCCCACGATTGAAATCGTGCACCCACCAGGCAACTTTGGCGCTGGCATACAGCCGCAGGCAGGTGGTTCTGACGTCAATCTCGCCATAGGCCTTCAAGGCATTTTTCAGCAGCGGTTCGGCGAAGGCGTACACGTCGGTCAATGCCTGGAATCGCTGGTCCATCGCAGCCTGCTGCTGCCAGTGTGCGGCGATCGCGGGCTTGAGCGCTTGATGCTGGTTGGCGCTGGCATGGGGATAGTGGCGGATGCCTTGGCGGGCGACGTCGTTGAGTGCGCGCAGGCGGAGTGGCGAGGTGGTTTTCAGCCAGTGCGGCAGGGCGTTTTCGATAAACGCGTGGTGCAGGGACTGGTCGGGTATGTCGGCCATGGGGGCAACCTGTAGAGCTCAAAAAGAAGGCTTGAGTCTATGCACCGGCACGGCTGCGGATAAGTTTGAATAGTGGGTGGAAACCGCGGCGGATCCCTCAGTAATCCGCAAGTGAAAAGCGCAGGGATAGGCCCATCAGCGCACGCTGCATAAGCTGTTGTTGCCCGGTTGCAGATAGGGCGTAAGAATCGGCGCCATGCCCTTGAGTACCTGTACCGGCAACGCCGAAGTGAACTTGAAACCCTGGGCCGAAGCGCCGGGGACGAAGGCGGTCAGCGTGCCGAAATGATGCTCGCCGATGTAGAACACGAAGGTCGCCGTGCGGTTGATCGCCTTGGAGCTGAGGATCCGCCCACCGGCGCCGATGGCTTCGATCCGGTTGTCGCCGGTACCGGTCTTGCCGCCCATGGCCAAAGGCGTACCGTCCGCCAGTTTGAAACTGCCGGACACGCGTCGTGCAGTGCCCGCGTCCACCACCTGGGACAGCGCCCCCTTGAGTGCCGTGGCCACCTCGGAAGGCATCACGCGCTTTCCGCGATTGGGGTCGTTGACCAAGCGGGTTTCGTACGGGGTGTCGGCGGCAAAGCGCAGGCTGTCGATACGCAGGGTGGGCTGGCGCACGCCATCGTTGAGGATGATCCCCACAAGTTCCGCCAGGGCCGCCGGGCGGTCGCCGGAGCTGCCGATGGCCGTGGCAAGCGACGGCACCAGATGGTCGAAGGGGTAGCCGACTTTTTGCCAGCGCTGGTGAATATCGAGGAACGCTTCGATCTCCAGCATGGTGCGGATGCGGCTGTCGCGGGCACTCTTGTGGCGGCTCTTGAACAGCCAGCTGTAAACCTCCTGGCGCTCGTGTTCACTGGCGGCGGTGGCCTGGGTGAAGGTGGCGTTGGGGTTGTTCAGCAGGTAGCCCATCAGCCACAGGTCCAGCGGGTGAACCTTGGCGATATAGCCTTGGTCAGGCAGGTCGTAGGCGCCGGGGCCGTAATTCTGGTAGAGCTTTTCGAGGCGCTCGTCGGTGAGTTTTTCAGGGCTTTTGACGCTGCTCAAGTGCGAGCGGACGAAGCTGCTGAAACTCGCCTGGCTGGCGTTGGGCAGCAGGTAGCGGTGTACGGCGGCCAGGCGAATGGCGGTGGGGTGCATGCTGTCGAGGAAGGTGTCGAGGCGCGCCTGGGTGTTCTTGTTGCGGTATTTCTTCCAGAACTTGAGCAGGAAGGTGGTGCCTTCGCGGTCGGCGAATTTGGCCAGGTATTCCTGGCGCCTCGGGTCACTGTCGTCCTTGAGCAACTCGGCACTGTTGTTCGCACCGTGATAGGTGCTGTAGCGCACCAGGTCACGCATCAGGCGAATGAACGGCAAGTTGATCGACTCGCGCAGGGCTTCGATCAACGTGGGATTGCGACCGTTGTCCTGGCTGCGGAAGTTGTGGAAGTGGTGCATGCCGCCGCCGGTGAAAAAACCTTCGCCGGTGTTGGCCGAGTATTGGCGATTGAGGGCGGCGTCGAGCATGGCCGGCAGGTTGCGGTCGCTGTTCTGGATCAGGTAATCGAGGGCCCAGCGGGTAATGCGGTCCGTGTCCTCGACCGGGACTTTGCGCAGCTCGGCGGCAGGTGTCGCAGCGTATTTATCATGCAGTTCGCTGACGATTTGCAGGTAGGTGGTCATCACCCGCAGCTTGGCGGTTGAACCCAGTTCCAGCTTGCTGCCTTCGTTGATGTCGAATGGCTGGTCGGTGCTGTCGGTTTGCACGCGCACGCGGGCACCGTCGGGTGTCATCTCGTAGAGGTTGAAACTGTAGCGAACCTGAGCGGTGCTGGCAGGCGTCAGCAGCGTGGGCCCGAGCAGGCCGATCTGCGCGGCGAAGGCGGGGTCGGCGAGTTGCTTGAGGTACGTGCTGGCCTGGCTTTGCAGGTCGGCTTGCAAGGTGCTCGTGGCAGAGAGATCGAGTCGGTCGAGGTCGTACAGCGGCTGGTTGAGCAGGGCGGCCAGGCGAGTGCGGGCGACGCTGATGCCCTTGTTGGTTTCGATTGGCTGGATCGTCGGTTGTTGCTGCCAGTCACGGTAGGTGACTTTGCTGGCGAGGGCTGCGCTGGCCAGCGCCGGGTCGATCACGTTGTTTTGTGCGAGCAGGCGGATGTGGCTGTCGGTGAGGTCCGCCAGTTCCTTGTGGCCCTTGGACAGATAGTGAGACGGGCGACGCTGGGCGATCATCAGCGACAGCACCTCGCGCAACGCCAGACCCTTTTGCGGCAGCTGTTTGGGGTCGGTGCCGATGAGCAGCGCGTTTGTCTGGTTGAAGTCGGCGCCGTACCACACGCGCAAGCCTTCGGCCATGCCGTGCACTTCGCCATGGCCGGGTACCGCCGACAGGGGCACGCTGTTGAGGTAGTCGCGCACGATGTCTTGTCGGGCCGCGAGGGTTTGCGGGCCGTCCTGATACGCGCGCACGCTGGCGGAAATCATCTGGCGGATTTTCTCGCCGCCGGACAGGGTCAGGCCGTCGGGCGAGTGGCGGTATTTTTCCAGCTGCGTGGCCAGGGTACTGCCGCCTGCCGTCTGGCCGGGCAGGTGCAAAAGCTTCGCCACCTGGGACCAGGCGGCCTTGGCAAAGCGCGGCCAATCCACGGCCGGGTTGAGTTGCGGGTTTTTCGGGTCCAGCAGGTCGCGGTCTTCGATAAACAGCAGGCTGCTGACCACCACCGGCGGGATCGCCGCAAAGCTTGGGTAGAACTGTTGTGGATACGTGAACTGATACAGCGGCGCGGCGCGGCAATCGGTGATGGTCAGGCCGGCCTGGATCTTTTCCGGGTAGGGCACGAACAGGCCGCGCTGGGCGTAGGTCATCAGGTCGGGGGAGAAGCGCGCTTGAGCCTGGATCAGGTAGTCACGCTTGATCAAGCGCGGCAGGAACTCGCCGAGGGCGCTGTAGCCCAGGCGCTTGTCAAAGGGCCCGGCGCCAGGGTAAACCCGCGCATCACTGGGGCCCGAATGCATTTGGTAGGTGAGGGTTGAGGCAATGTCGGAGAAGGTCTTGGCCTGCAACCTTGAAGTGCGCATTTCCCGCAGGGCGGCAAAGCCCAGGGCGATCAGCGCAATCAGCAGCACCAGCCAGAACAGCCGCCACCACAACCGTCGGCGGGGAGGAGGGCTTTGTGGCAACGGCTGTTCATCCGGGCTATCGGTGGATACCGCAGCCTTGGTCGAAGCGTTTTGCCATAAAGCGCCCATAGTCGATTGATCCATTTACGTAGATTGATCGGACTTGGTTGAAGCTTAGACGGTGGTGGGCGAGTGGGGGGGATTTGTGAGTGTGATGCTGTTTGTGGCGAGGGGGCTTGTCCCCCGTTGGGCTGCGCAGCAGCCCCAAAACCTGCCATGAAGATCTTCCTGAAGAAATGCGGTGTGTTTACTGGGGCTGCTGCGCAGCCCAACGGGGGGCAAGCCCCCTCGCCACAGACAAGCCCTCTCCACACAGGAAAAATCAGAGCCAGGCTGCGTCCCATAGTGGGTAGTCACCAATATGTTCGACCAGGCCCGCTCGCAGAGGATTGGCGATGATGTAGCGGGCAATTTTGCGAAGGTCTTCATCGCTACGCACTGCTCGGTCATGGTAGCCAAGTTGCCAGAATCGTTCTTTGCTGCCGCGTGCGCGATTAATGGTGAGGGTGCTGCGGGATTTGGTACGTCCCACAGCCTGCGACAACGTTGTGCCTTGCAGCTCAAATAGCCAATGAAAGTGATCAGGCATGACGACCCATGCCAGAGAGTCGACCATTCCCAATTCATGGGTCTTCCTGAATTCTGCTACCAGTAGTCTTCCCAAATGGAAGTCTTTGAACAGGGGTTGCCGGTTGTGAACCACGGCGGTAATCAGATAAGGACGGTCAGATTCTGAATGTCGACCACGGCGTAACAGATGAGAGTTGGGTTGATGAAGCATTCCTTTGCTCCTTGAGGGGAAGTAGTCAATTGACGTTAGCAGCTGCTGTGGAGTGCTCTCTTGCAGTTCAGTGTCGGCGTGTTTCTCGAAGGTAGATTTGTGGCGAGCGGGCTTGTCTGTGGCGAGGGGGCTTGTCCCCCGTTGGGCTGCGCAGCAGCCCCAGTAAAGACACCGCATTTTCTGGATAGAACTTATGGCAGGTTTTGGGGCTGCTACGCAGCCCAACGGGGGACAAGCCCCCTCGCCACAGACAAGCCCGCTCGTCACAGATAACCCCGCCACATAACCCCAAACCGTCGAGCTAGAGCCTCCCCCACCCGTAAACCCGCCAAAGGTAGGGGCATGACGCTGCACCATTACCGTGCAATACTCGCCGCCGTTTGGTGGCGATGATTCCTACGCTAACCAGGTGATGCTCCTCCGCAAAAGGCGCCTTTACCGAGAGTTCCCGCTGAATCTTGCCGTTTATAGAGTGAAAACCCCTGGGTTTAGCTTTTTATACTGCACCCCCGCTGATCTGGCCCGGCCAGACCGTTTTACCCAAAAGGTGATCCGGCAACGGTACGCCATGGCAGACCCGCCATGACGCCCCGGACTCGGTGGCTCATATCCAATAACAAGACGAGGTTGTATCCCTATGCCAGCTGGCAATCATCTGCCCCACGGCGAGACCGCTCAGGGCGGTCCGCTGAAACGCGAACTCGGCGAACGGCATATTCGCCTGATGGCCCTCGGTGCATGCATCGGCGTCGGCCTGTTCCTAGGCTCGGCCAAGGCCATTGAAATGGCCGGCCCCGCGATCATGCTGTCGTACATCATCGGCGGCTTGGCGATCCTGGTGATCATGCGCGCCCTCGGCGAGATGGCCGTGCACAACCCGGTGGCCGGTTCGTTCAGCCGCTACGCCCAGGATTACCTCGGCCCGCTGGCGGGCTTTCTCACCGGCTGGAACTATTGGTTCCTGTGGCTGGTGACCTGCGTGGCAGAAATCACGGCCGTCGCCGTGTACATGGGCGTGTGGTTCCCCGATACACCCCGCTGGATCTGGGCCCTGGCAGCACTGATCAGCATGGGCACCATCAACCTGATCGCGGTCAAGGCCTTCGGTGAGTTCGAGTTCTGGTTCGCACTGATCAAGATCGTCACCATCATCGCCATGGTGATCGGCGGCGTCGGCATCATCGCGTTCGGCTTTGGCAACGATGGCGTGGCCCTGGGCATTTCCAACCTGTGGACCCACGGCGGCTTTATGCCCAATGGCGTGCAGGGTGTGTTGATGTCCCTGCAGATGGTGATGTTCGCCTACCTGGGCGTAGAGATGATCGGCCTCACCGCCGGTGAAGCGAAGAACCCGCAGAAGACCATCCCGAGTGCCATCGGCTCGGTGTTCTGGCGCATCCTGCTGTTCTACGTCGGTGCGTTGTTCGTGATTCTGTCGATCTACCCGTGGAACGAAATCGGCACCCAGGGCAGCCCGTTCGTGATGACCTTCGAGCGCCTGGGTATCAAGACCGCCGCCGGCATCATCAACTTCGTGGTGATCACCGCAGCGTTGTCGTCGTGCAACGGCGGTATTTTCAGCACCGGGCGGATGCTCTACAGCCTGGCACAGAACGGCCAGGCCCCGGCCACGTTCGGTACCACCTCAAGCAACGGCGTGCCGCGCAAGGCGCTGCTGCTGTCGATCTTCGTGCTGTTGCTGGGCGTGCTGCTCAACTACATGGTCCCGGAAAAAGTCTTCGTTTGGGTCACTTCCATCGCCACCTTCGGCGCGATCTGGACCTGGCTGATGATCCTCCTGGCCCAGCTCAAGTTCCGCAAGAGCCTGACCCAGGCCGAACGTGACGGCCTTAAATACCGCATGTGGCTGTACCCGGTCAGCTCCTACCTGGCCTTGGCGTTCCTGGTGCTGGTGGTGGGCCTGATGGCGTACTTCCCGGACACCCGTGTGGCGCTCTACGTGGGGCCGGTGTTCCTGGTGCTGCTGACGGTGTTGTTCTACGTGTTCAAGTTGCAGCCGACTCAAGCGGCGGCACGCACCGCGAGCTGAGTTTCCTGCGCTCAACAAAAAGCCCCTTTCGGGGCTTTTTGTTTTTCAGGCGGTGGCGACGCGCGCCGGTTGCGTGAGCCGCTTGTTCAAGTCCAGCCAGGCCCCCAGCAACGCCATCAACCCGGCGCCTACCAGTGCGGTGAAAATCTGCATGGCGAAGGCATCGCCGGTGATCGCATTGATCATGTCTGCCAGTGGCGCCAGCAGCACCCCCAGGCAGAACACTTCCAGGGAGTAGCGCCCCATACGGCAGGTTTGTCGGGCCAACCAGTTCTGCGTCCATTCGCGGCCAGGCAACAGCTTGGCGGTGACATAGGCCAGGGCCAGGAAGTGCAGCAAACGCACGGGCGACAGGTCGGTCTTGCTGATGGGGTACAGCAGGTCACTGAGCGCCGACGGCATCAGCGCGTCGTGGATTTCCGGCCAGCGCCACGAGAGCGTGAGAACCCCCGCCAACAGCGCATACACCGCCGCAGCGACGAACAATGGCTGACGCAACAGGCGCCGAGTCTCGACAGGGCGGGGTTGCCCGGCATGAATCGCCGCCGCGCCGCCCAGCACAAACAGCAACTGCCAGGTCACCGGATTGAAATACCACACGCCGTCGGCAATCGCCGCCAGGTTCCAGCCCAGGTGCGGGGCCAGCAAGTACACCGCCAGCGAAACAGCCACCACCGCCGAGGTCTTGCGCAACAGCAACGGCAACACCAGCGGCAGGCAACCCAGCAGCACGATGTACAGCGGCAACGGGTCCATCAGGTTGGGTTTGAAGCGCAGCAACAGTTCATCCACCAGGGCTTGCTGGGGATGAGTGACGAAGTGCGTCAGGCCCATCTCTTCAACGAGGTCGCGGGTTTCCACATGGCTGTTGGCGAAGAACACGATGCCCATCAGCATCGCCAGCAGGAAGATGTGCACCACGTACAGCACCCAGGTGCGCCGCCAGATCTTCACGCAGGCGATCAGATAACCGTCGCGCTGCAGGATCTTGCCGTAGGCCAGCACGGCCGCATAACCGGCCAGGAACACGAAGACCTCCGCCGCGTCGCTGAAACCGAAGTTGCGCAAGGTGATCTGGCCCAGAGGGTTGTGGGGCACGTGATCCCAGAAAATAAAGATCAACGCCAGGCCCCGAAAAAAATCGATGCGCGGGTCGCGTCCGTTCAACATGGCAGCGGGCTCTTGAACAAGGGGTTTAGTAATGACAAGTGGACGACGGCTTCAGTCGAGCCGTACGTCGGGCGGGCGCAGGTTGGCGGTATTTGTAAGCAATTGCAAAGCTGAGTTTTTTGCTGAATGTCTCATCGCTTTGTTTAAACGTCGATGATCACCAGCGTGCCTTGGCTGCCGGCGAGTACCGCGTGGGCGATGCCGGCTTCAACCAGGTACATCTGACCGGCGCCGACGTCGATGGCCTCCTCGCCAATAGACAGGCGCAAAAGGCCGTCGATCACCAACAGCCCTTCGTTGTAGTCGTGGGTTTCTTCTTCATAGGCCTGTGCATCCATGCGCAGCACCTTGATCCGCGCCGGGCCGACCTGGCCCACGCGGGTGGATTTCCAGGTGTCCGGCAGTTGGGCGGCAAGGGCGGTGAAGTCGAGTAACGGCATGGTGAAGCTCCTTGTTTCAACGATGCCGTTCGGTGGTCCGGTTCAGCAGGAAAGGGGATGGTTTAGAACGCGTCCATCAGCAAAACCCGGCAGGGTTTGGCTTCGTATTGGTTGATCTGCGGCACCAGGCGGGTGAAGTGCTCTGTCTGACAGTGCGCATCCAGCGCGGCCTGGTCGGGCCATTGCTCGATAAAGATAAAGTGCCCGGGGTCTTTCTGGTCGACGAACAGGTCGTAGGCAATACACAGGGGTTCCTGGCGGGTTTTTTCCACCAGTTCCGCATACCACGGGCGCACGGTGTCGAGGTGTTCGGGTTTGATGAAGTCTTCGGCAATCACTTTCAGCATCGTATCGTTCCGTTAAAAAGATCAGGCAGCCGCGATTTCATTCGGCTCAAAACTGTCCGCCCGCGCCATCTGCCACATGCGCGAATAAAACTCGCCGTTCACTTCGCCGGTGAGCAATTCGCCAGGTTTCAGGAACACATGCAACTGCGAGAACAGCTTGATCTCGGTGGCCGACATGCGCCGCACCAGGTGCTTGGCCGACAGTTGCGAAGGGTGGTCGAGACCGGCGGCAGCGAGCATTTCTGCCAGGGCCTTCAACGTGTTGCGGTGGAAGTTGAACACGCGCTGGGCCTTGTCCGGCACCACCAGTGCGCGCTGGCGCAACGGGTCCTGGGTGGCCACTCCGGTGGGGCATTTGTTGGTGTGGCAGCTTTGCGACTGGATACAGCCGATGGCGAACATGAAGCCCCGCGCCGAGTTGGCCCAGTCGGCACCGATGGCCAGGACGCTGGCGATGTCGAACGCGCTGACGATCTTGCCGCTGGCGCCGAGCTTGATCTTGTCCCGCAGGTTCAAGCCCACCAGGGTGTTGTGCACGAACAGCAAGCCTTCACGCAGCGGCACGCCGATGTGGTCGGTGAACTCCACCGGCGCGGCGCCGGTTCCGCCTTCCTTGCCGTCCACCACGATAAAGTCCGGGAGGATGCCGGTTTCGAGCATGGCCTTGGCGATGCCCATGAATTCCCACGGGTGGCCCAGGCAGAACTTGAAGCCCACCGGTTTGCCGCCCGACAGTTCACGCAGCTGGGCGATGAAGTGCATCATTTCGATGGGAGTGGAAAACGCGCTGTGGCGCGACGGCGAGATGCAGTCCTCGCCCATCATGATGCCGCGGGTGTCGGCGATTTCCTGGGTGACCTTGTGCTTGGGCAGGATCCCGCCGTGGCCCGGTTTGGCGCCCTGGCTCATCTTGATTTCGATCATCCGCACTTGCGGGTTCTGCGCCTGCACGGCGAAGCGTTCCGGGTCGAAAAGGCCGGCGCTGGTGCGGCAGCCGAAGTAGCCGCTGCCGAGCTCCCAGGTCAGGTCGCCGCCGTTTTCCCGGTGATAGGGGCTGATGCTGCCTTCACCGGTGTCATGGGCGAAGTTGCCGAGCTTGGCCCCCTGGTTGAGCGCGCGAATCGCGTTGGCGCTCAGCGAACCGAAGCTCATGGCCGAGATATTGAACACCGAGGCCGAGTAGGGCTGCTTGCATTGCGGGCCGCCGACGATCACGCGAAACGCGCTGGGGTCGCTCAGCGGCGCGGGGCGCATGGAGTGGCCGATAAACTCAAAGCCCGACTGGTACACGTCGATCAGCGTGCCGAAGGGTTTGTCGGCACTTTCATTCTTGGCGCGGGAATAGACCAGCGAGCGCTGGGCCCGGGAGAAGGGCAGGGCGTCGCTGTCGGATTCCAGCAGGTACTGGCGGATTTCCGGACGGATGCCTTCCACCAGGTAACGGATATTGCCCAGGATCGGGTAGTTGCGGCGCACCGCGTGGGGGCTTTGCAGCAGGTCGAAAATGCCGATCAGGCTAAGGATGCCGGTGACCACGGCGATCGGCCACAGCCATTCGTGTTCGATAAACGGCATGCTGGCGAGGGTGAAAATGACGCAGACGGCAAAGAACGCGTAACGGCTTAACAAGGACAGGCTCATACAGGGTTCCTTAGTTTTTATCCTGTAGGAGCGAGGGGGACGCCTAGTTCTTGCTCGCGAAGGTCGTTAACGATAGCGCGGTTGTCTGGATGACCGCGGTGCATTGACGTTTTTCGCGAGCAAGCTCGCTCCTACAGGGCTCGATCAGGCGTTTTGCGCCTGCAGAAAAATCGAGAACAGCTCCGACTGGGATTTGATCCCCAGCTTGCTGTACATGTGTTTCTTATGGACTTTCACGGTTTCAACAGAGATTTCCAGCTTACGAGCGATTTCCTTGCTGGAGCAACCACTGAGCATCAAACGGCCCACATCCAGCTCCCGCGCGGTGAGTTGCGCGCCCCAGCCATCGTTGTGGATCGGCGCCTGCGGCGCGCTCACCTGGTTGAGTTCATGGGGCAGGCGCTGGCGCAGCAAGCCCAGTACCCACGGTTGAATCAGCGACAGCAGGGCAATCTGCTGTGGGTCAAAGCGCTGTTTGGAGCCCAGGGACAGGCACAGGGTTCGCCCGTCCGGTTGCTGGCAGTTGAACTGGATTTCATCGGCCACCACGTTCAACCGGAAGTAGCGCTGGTAATACTCGGTCAGCTCGAAATGCTCCGGGGCCACTTCGGCCAGGCGAAACAGTCCGGTGCGCGAGTGTTCGCGGCTGGCGATGTAGAAGGGATCGAGCAGGTATAAACCGTTGAGGTAATCCTGGAACAGATGGTCGGGTTCGCCGTCCTGGCCCGGGCATTCGGCGAACACCAGGGGTTTGTGCTCGCTGCTGAACAGCAACACCACCCAACTGTCGAACGGCACATATTGGTCCAGCAACCGGACAAGCTGCGTCCAGAAATTCGGCTGGTCCAGGGCGTCTATCATCTGCCCCACCGAACGGTGCCAGGCGATGTCTTCCAGCGACAATGTCATGCATCTACCCCCATAGGGTTAACCCGGCTGCGTGATTTCCCGAGTGTTCGCGGCTGCGCATACTGCGCCACAGATAAAGAACAAGGAATAACCATGAAGGTCGAATTTGCCCAGCTGGCAGGCCGCGATAACGGCACAGCTTACAACCTTGAGCGCGCGTTGGCGGCAATTGCTGCGTGTGCGGCGGATACCCAATTGGTCGTATTCCCGGAAACCCACCTGATGGGCTTCCCGACCGCCGGCACTGTGGCGGACGTCGCCGAACCAGTGGACGGCCCGACCGTGCAGGCGATTATCCAGGCCGCCCGTGCGCGCAATATCGCCGTGGTGATCGGCATGGCTGAGAGCGACGCGGGCCAATTCTATAACACCACCTTGATGATCACCCCGGACGGCATCGCCCTGCGCTATCGCAAGACCCACCTGTGGGCCTCGGACCGCGGCGTCTTCACCCCGGGTGACCGCTACGCCACCTGCGTGTGGAACGGCGTGCGAGTTGGCCTGTTGATCTGCTACGACATCGAATTCCCGGAAACCGCCCGGGCCCTGGCGCAGTTGGGCGCTGAAGTGTTGATCGTCACCAACGGCAACATGGACCCGTACGGCCCCACCCACCGCACTGCGATCATGGCCCGCGCCCAGGAAAACCAGGCGTTCGCGCTGATGGTCAACCGAGTGGAAGAGGGCGACGACGGCCTGATGTTCGCCGGTGGCAGTGCGCTGGTCGACCCGTTCGGCAGCTTGCTGTTTGAAGCCGGGCGCGGGGAAGGGCAGTTCAGCGTTGAACTGGACCTGGGGCAACTGGCGGCGGCGCGACAGGACTATCGCTACCTGGATGACCAGCGCTTGAAATTGCCGGGGGAGGTGATTGAGCGCGAGGACGGGACGCGGGAATTGTTGATCCCCAAACCCTGACACGGGTCTCGTTGCAAGGATGCTGTTGTGGCGAGGGGGCTTGTCCCCCGTTGGAGTGCGAAGCGCTCCCGCTTTTTCTGGGGCCGCTTCGCAGCCC